>NZ_RBMB01000026.1:0-238 GCF_003989485.1 Kocuria sp. HSID17590
GAAAAAAAAAAACACGTCCAGGGACTTCTTCAGCGGTGAGAACATACATGACCATGAAATAGTACACCGTGTGACATGCGGAAAGTAATGACGAGATTAAATATCTCACATAGATGATTGTCGACTCGATTAGTACGCGCACCTCGCTCTGTATAATGTACTAACGCATGTGATGAGAGTCCACCACGTGCCTCCTGTACATGACTAACGGATGGTTACACACGCTGATGGTGATCAC
>NZ_RBMB01000027.1:0-48433 GCF_003989485.1 Kocuria sp. HSID17590
CGAAGGCGACCACCGCGCCGGGCTCCGGCTCCCCGGGAACCGGGCTGGGCGGCGTCGTCGGCCGGTCCTGGGGCCTCAGCTGCTCGGCCGCCGCTCCCGCTGCGCCGCCCGCGAGCGCGTCCCCACCGCGGACCCGCCGCACCACCAGCTCGGCGATCTCGGTGGAGCGCTCCAGGTGGCGCATGGCGCACAGGATCTGGACCACCGAGAGGTGGCCCCCGGCGGCGCGGACCTGCTCGATTCCCTCGGCCAGTCCCTGCTGGACGGCATCCACCGCGGCGTCGAGGGTGAGACCACCCGCCACGTGCTGCTCCGGCGCCCAGCGCACCTCCGCGTGGACGATTCCGTCCGCCACGCAGGTCTGCGTGTACTCGCGGGCCACACGTCGCAGGGCGTCCGCGGTCTGCATCACCGCCACCGTGTGCTCGAAGGTCTCCAGGTAGCGCACCAGACTGCCCGAGTTCGCACTGTCACGGAACCAGCGGCCCAGGGACTCGGCGTCGGAGGCGGGCAGCTCGTGACCCGCCTCGCGCGCGAGGTCGAGGACCGTTGCCGGGCGCACTCCCCCGTCCAGGTGGTCGTGCAGGCAGATGCGGGGACGTGGCCCGAGGGCCCCGCCCGCGGTGCGGACGGGGCCCTCGGGGGACTCTCGTGTGCTCATGCTCAGTAGTTCCAGTCCTGCAGCGCCTCGTTGACGTGCTGCGGGATGTTGGAGCCGGTGCGCGGGTACATCCGCAGCTCCTCCAGGTAGTTCTGGCCCGGCAGCCGCTGCTCGTAGCGCACGAACGCCTCCTCGTCCGAGTAGTCGAACGTGACCTCCGGGGGCAGCCCCGGACGGAAGCGGAACATCATGGCCAGCGGCGCACCGGAGCCCTCCACGTAGGAGTCGTCCTTGAGCTCCTGGACCTTCAGCAGGTCTTCGGGCACCAGGTCGAACGTGGGGCGCTGGTCCCAGAAGCCGTTGAGGCGCACGTGGGTCAGGGCGTCGTAGTAGGTGCCGAGCGCGCGCACGCGGATCAGCACGGTGGAGACCTCGCGGGCCGTGCCCTCCGAGCCGAAGAGGTGCCGCTGCGCCTCCGCGAGGCGGGCGAGCACGTCACCGGTGGTGAGGGTGAGGTTGCCCGGGGCCAGCGCGGACATGTCCACGCCCTGCTCCTGCGAGCCCCGGTAGGACGGGGACACGTCCGTGGCGGCCGCGAGCTGGGGCGCGCCTTCGGGGTCCTCGTCCGCGTCGGTCGCAGCACCCGGGACCAGCGGGTCGCTCGTCTCGGTGCCGAACGCCGACTCGTCCACGTGGGCGGGCAGGTCCTCGGAACCGGTCGCGGGGCTCTCCTCCGGAGCGGCCGTGGCCGCGGCCGGGAGCTCCTGCTCGTCCAGTGCCACGCCCCGCTCGGAGACGTTCTGTTCGGGGAGGTCCTGGCCGGAGAGGTTCTGCTCGGTGAGCTCCTCCCCCTCGGCGCTGGTCAGCGTCTGGGCGGTCCCGTCCGTGACCACCTCGTCCTGGGCGTCCTCGACGGGAGCGGTGAACGGGTCCTCGTCCGCCACGCCGGTCCCGGGCGCCACGTCCTCGGCGTCCCGGCCGTCCTGGGCGTCGAGGCCTTCGGCGCGGGCGGTGTCCGTGGTCGCGGCGTCCTCGGCCAGGGAGTCCCCTGCCGTGGTCTCCTGCGCGGCTGGGGCGTCCGTGACCAGCGGTGCCGGGTGCTCGCCGGCCGCCACGACGTCGCCGTCCTCGGCGGGCTGGGCCACACCGTTGTCGACCACGCGCACGGCGTCGTCCTGGCCGCCGAGCTCGGTCTCGCCCTGCGTCGCGGAACCGGCGCCGCCGGCACGGTCCGTGGATGCGACGTCGTGCCGGGCGTCCTCGGGGAGGCCGTCGGTGGAGTCCTCGGCGCCGCCGCCCCGGGAGGCCTGGTCTGCCGCGGCACCGTGCGCGGCTGCGGCCGCGCCGACGCCCGTGACTGCACCGTGGCCGACGGCACCGTGGCTGTAGTGCTCCACGCGGGACTCGCCGTTGGGGAAGTCGTAGGACACGGTGATCTCACGCCGCCCCTCGTGCGGGGCGGCCGCGGCGATGTCCAGCTGGCGCCACGGGCCCACGGGGGTGCTCATGGCCTGGGTGTAGAGGTCCGCGACGTCGTCGAACAGCGGGGAACCCTGGTCCACCGTGCCGTTCTCCACCTCGTCCTGCGCCTCGCCCACGGCCTGCCGCGTCTGGTGCGTCATGATGTTGCCGGACTGCACGAGCGTGAGCCGCGCACGGTCCGCGCCGCGGGAGAGCAGCAGCTCCACGAGGTTGTGCAGCGCACCGCTCTCGGGCAGGGGCGCCGCCTGGGTCTCGGGCCGACGCCGGGCGCTCTCCTGGTGCGCGGACGCCTCGGCTGCGTTCGGCTGCGCAGGGCGCTCCGCCGCGGGAGCGTCAGGCCGCGGGCCGGGCGACGGCTGCGGCGCCGGGCTGGTGTTCTTGTTGCTGCGGAACAAATCTCTCAAACCCACGTGATCGTTTCCCTTCAGAGCCTGGCGTGGTTTCTCGTCCAAAGTATATGCGGGGCGTCCCTGGCGGAGCCTGGACCCGTGACGTCGGGAGTCCCCGCGCGCACCGCCGTGACCTGCGCCGAAGCCCCGTCTGCCGCGTCCCCGCGTCCATCCTGCTCGCGCAGCCCTGAGCTCATGGCCCGAGGAGACGGGCGGGGCAGGGGACGGTGCCGGTCCGGCAGGAATCTCAGAGGTTCTGCGGCCCGAACGCGTCCGGCAGCACCTCGTCCATGGAGCGGACACCGCTGACGGTGAGCAGCTGCATGTCCTGGGCGCGGTGCTCGTAGAGCAGCTGGCGGCAGCGCCCGCACGGCATCAGGACGTCACCGTTGCCGTCCACGCACACGAACGCCACGAGGGACCCGCCCCCGGACATGTGCAGCGCGCTCACCAGCGAGCACTCGGCGCACAGGGTCACGCCGTAGGAGGCGTTCTCGATGTTGGCCCCGGTCACCACCCGCCCGTCGGAGACGAGCGCTGCCGCCCCCACGGGGAAGTTCGAGTAGGGCGAGTAGGAGTGGGCGAGGGCCTCCGTGGCCGCTCGCTGCAGCTCCTGCCACGTGGTCTCATCCACGGGGGCGTGGGTGTGTGCGTCCTGCATGGGTGCTCCTGTCTCCTGGCCGCCCCAGGCGGGCGGCGTCGTCATTCCTTGGTGTAGGGCTCCCCGGAGGCCGCGGGACCGCGCGAGCGGCCCACGAGCCCGGCCACGGCGAGGATCGTGACCACGTACGGCAGCATGGCCAGGAACTGGCTGGGGACCGGCGTCCCGAGGAACGAGAGCATGGACTCGAGGTTGGACGCGAAGCCGAACAGCAGGGAGGCCAGCAGCGCACCCACGGGGTTCCAGCGCCCAAAAATCAGTGCCGCCAGGGCGATGTACCCCGCACCGGCGGTCATGTCCCGGGTGAACGCCGAGACCGAGACGAGCGTGTAGAACGCGCCGCCGATGCCTGCCACCGCGCCGCCCAGCAGCACGTTGCGCACGCGCAGCGCGTTGACGGACACGCCCAGGGTGTCCGCGGCCTTGGGGTGCTCCCCCACGGCGCGGGTGCGCAGCCCCCAGCGGGTGCGGTAGAGCGCAAACCACACCACGGCCACCGCGAGGTACATGAGGTAGCCGATCACCGACTGGTCAAAGAGCACCGGGCCGATCACGGGGATCTCTGCGAGCAGCGGGATCCGCACGAGTGGCAGCCGCTCGGGAGCGTTGAACACCGCGGCGTTGGGCTCCAGCACGGTGGCGAAAAGGAAGCCGGTCAAGCCCGAGACCAGCACGTTGAGCACCACGCCCACGATCACCTGGTTCACCCGGAAGCGGATCGCGAACAGTGCCAGCACGGCGGAGACCAGCACGGAGCCGAGCACCGCCGCGAGCAGGCCCACCCACGCGCTCCCGGCCAGGGTGCCCGCAACCGCCGCGGCGAACGCGCCGAACAGCAGCTGCGCCTCGATTGCGATGTTCACCACGCCGGAGCGCTCGCACAGCAGCCCGCCCAGGGACCCGAAGACCAGCGGGGTGGCGAGTGCCACCGAACCGGCGAGCAGCGCGGTCACCGAGAGGCTGGGGGTGCGCGCGGTGGCCACGACCCACACGAGGAAGCCGGTCACGAACAGGAACCCTGCCAGCACGGCAGCCCAGCGTGGCAGTTTCCGGGCCCGGACGGCGGCCCAGACCGCGAGCGCCGCGAGCGCGACGGCCACGAACCATCCCCAGGGCGCGGAGGGCACGGTGAGGTCGGGCAGCCGGACGGCGTCGTCGTCCTCGGAGAGGCGGAACTGCACCGCCTGCCCGGAGGCGCCCAGTGCGAAGACCAGCAGGGCGAGGAGAGCGAGGACGCCCAGGCCGAGAGCGGGCCGCAGGGTCCGCACGCCCACGGCGCGGTTGGCCGCGGACGTGGCGAGCTCGGTCTCGGGAACGGACCCCTGGCCCTGGGCTCCAGGAGCCGGGGTGGTGGCGGTGCTCACGCGGCGACCTCCTGGGTGCGGCGACGGCGGGTGGCGAGCGTGAGCAGCGGCGGCAGTGCCACGAACAGCACGATGAGGGACTGCACGACGAGCACGATGTCGATGTTCGTGCCCGTCATCGACTGCATGGTCACGCCTCCGGCGCGGAACGCCCCGTAGAGGATGCCTGCGAAGAACGTGCCCCACGGCGTGGAGCGTCCGAGCAGCGCCACGGTGATGGCGTCGAAGCCGAAGGACGCCGCGACCCCGGAGGTCAGCGAGTGCTCGGTCCCGGAGATCTGGGCCGTGCCCGCGAGTCCGGCGAGCATTCCGGCGAGCAGCATCACGACGACGAAGCCGCGCGTCACCGAGATCCCCGCGGTCCGCGCGGCGCGCGGGTTGGCTCCTACCGCGCGCAGCTCAAAACCCACCGTGGAGCGGTTGAGCAGCCATGCGACGGCCACCGTGGCGAGCACGGCCACCACGAAGCCCCAGTGCAGCCGAAAGTGCTCCCCCAGCAGCTTGGGGAACATCGCATTCTCGTCGACGGCCGGGCTGATGGGGTTCGAGGAGCCCTCGCGCTGGAAGCCCGGCAGCGTGAGCAGCCACGCGACCAGGTTCAGTGCCACGTAGTTGAGCATGATGGTGAGGATGACCTCGTGCGCGCCGGTCCTGGCCTTGAGGAGGCCGACGATGCCTCCCCACACCGCGCCGCCCAGCGCGCCCGCAGCGAGCACGGCCAGCAGGTGCACGCCGGCGGGCAGGTGCCACGAGAACCCGACCCAGGCCGCGAGGGTGGCCCCCACGAGGATCTGTCCCTGGGCACCGATGTTGAACAGCCCCGCCCGGAACGCGAGTGCCACGCCCAGGCCCGCAAGGATCAGGGGTGTGGCCACGGTCAGGGTCTCGGTGAGGGGGTAGAGCTTTCCCGAGAGTCCCGCGCCGGACGGGTTGTAGACGGCCCCGTGGAACATCGCCACGTACGCGCTGGACGCCGCTCGCCACATCGCGGCGAACGTGTCCCCCGGGCGGGCAAAGAAGTACCCGGCGGTGTGGCGGACCTTCTCGTCCGTGACGGCGACCAGCAGCCCGCCCAGCAGCAGGGCGGTGACCACGGCGAGCACGGACTGCACCGTGGAGCCCAGCAGCGTCCTGCGCTGCCCGTCCGCGGAGAGCTCGGTAGGTGGTGGCGCGGAGACCTGCTCCGTGGGTGCCGGTGCGGTGGAGGCGCTCATGCGGTGGGGTTCCCCTCGGGTCGGTCGGTCGCCGCGGATCTGGGTCGCGCGGCGTCGGCACTGCGGACAACCGCGCCGTTGTCCTGCTCGCTCGGCGAGGGCTGCTGCGAGTAATCCCATGGCACGGGCGGCACCACCGCCACCGCGGGCTCGCCCGCCATCATCCGGCCCAGTGCCTCGCGCGGGGTGTCCGGGCCCACGATGCCCATGAGACGGCCGTGGAAGAGGACGGCGATCCGGTCTGCGAGGGCGTAGACCTCGTCCAGCTCGGTGGACACGATCAGCACGGCGGTGCCGGTGTCGCGCTCGGCCACGATCCGGCGGTGGATGAACTCGATCGAACCCACGTCCACGCCACGGGTGGGCTGGGAGGCCACGAACAGACTGAGCGGGCGCCCGAGCTCGCGGGCGATGACCACCTTCTGCTGGTTGCCCCCGGACAGCGTGGCCACTGCGGAGTCAACCGAGCCGGTGCGGATGTCGTACTCGGCCACCTGTGCGCCGGCGTGATCCGTGATCGCTCCGAGACGCAGGGACGGACCCCGGGAGAACTCCCGGTCCCGGTACCTGTCGAGCACGAGGTTCTCGGCCACGGAGAAGGTCCCCACGAGACCGTCCGTGGACCGGTCCTCCGGCACGAAGCCCACGCCGAACCCGAGCACCTCCCGTGTGCCGAGCCCCACGAGCTCCCTTCCCTCCAGCCGCGCTGAACCGCTCACCCGCTCCTCGAGACCCACGAGCGCCTGCGTCAGCTCGGTCTGCCCGTTGCCCTGCACGCCGGCCACCGCCAGGATCTCGCCGGGTGCTACGTCGAGGTCCACACCGTCCAGCAGCACGACGCCGTTGTCCCCCACCACGGTGAGGCCGCGCACCTCCAGTGCGGCGCCGCCGCCCCGGGCGGGCTTCTTGGCCACGGTCAGGCTGACGTCCCGGCCCACCATCAGGGCGGCGAGCTCGTCCGTGGAGGTCTCCGGGCCCACCTGCGCGACCACGCGGCCGCGACGGATCACGGTGATCACGTCCGAGACGGCGCGCACCTCCCGCAGCTTGTGGGAGATGAAGACGATCGAGGTGCCGCTCTCCCGCAGCTGGCGCATGATCTCGAGCAGCTCGTCCGTCTCGCGCGGGGTCAGCACGGCGGTGGGCTCGTCCAGGATCAGCACCTCGGCGTCGCGCACCAGCGCTTTGATGATCTCCACGCGTTGCTGGACACCCACCGGCAAGTCCTCCACCACGGCATCGGGGTCCACCGCGAAGCCGTAGCGCTCGGAGATCTCCCGGATCCTGGCCCGTGTGCTCTCCAGGTCCAGGGACGCCCCGCGGGTGCTCTCGTGGCCCAGCGCCACGTTCTCGGCCACGGTGAACACCGGGACCAGCATGAAGTGCTGGTGCACCATGCCGATCCCAGCCGCCATGGCATCCCCGGGGCCGCTGAAGCGGACGGGTTCGCCGTCGATCTCGACGGCCCCGGACGTGGGCTCGTACAGCCCGTAGAGGACGTTCATGAGGGTGGACTTGCCCGCGCCGTTCTCACCGAGAAGGCAGTGGATCTGGTGGGGTTCCACCGTGAGGCTCACCCGGTCGTTGGCGGTGAAGTCACCGAACTTCTTGGTGACCTCGTTCAGTGTCAGCTGCACGTGTCGGCTCCTGCCGGGAGTGATCGGTCAGGACTTCGGCGCGCTCTTGGACTCGACCGTGACCTTGCCGTCGATGACGTCCTGCTTCAGCTGCTGGACCTGCTTGTCGAGGTCCTCGCCCACCGCGTCCTCCTGGTCGTGGTAGGGAGCCAGGCCCACGCCGCCGTTCTCCAGCGTGCCCACGTACTGGGTGTGGTCAAAGGTGCCGTCCGCCGCCTGCGTCACGACCTCCTCCACAGACTTCGACATCTCCTTGAGCACCGAAGTCAGCACGTACTCCTTGCCGGAATCCAGGGACTCGTAGCCGTCGGTGTCCGGCCAGATCAGGCGCACCTCGTCGCCGCCCTTGTTCGCCTCGGACACCGCGTCCACCGTTCCCTGCGCAGCCTGTCCGGCCACGGGCAGCACCACGTCCGCGCCGTCCCCGATGAGGTTCTGAGTGACGGTCTTCGCCTTGGACGAGTCCTGGAAGGAGCTCAGGAACGTGCCGTTCTGCGAGTCCTTGTTCCAGCCCAGGACCTTGACGTCCTTCTTGTTCTTCTCGTTGTAGTACTTCACGCCGTCCGCGAAGCCGTCCATGAACACAGTCACGGTGGGGATGTCCATGCCCCCGTACGTGGCCACCTTGCCGGTCTGCGTGGTCCCCGCGGCCAGGTACCCGGCCAGGAACGCGGCCTCGGCGGAGTTGTAGACGATGGGCTTGACGTTGTCCGCCGTGATCGAGTTGTCGTCCACGATTGCGAAGTGCTTGTCCGGGTTCGCGGCGGCAACCTTCTTGGTGGTGTCCGCGAGCAGGAAGCCCACGGAGACCGTCAGGTTGCAGCCCTGCTGCGTCATGGAGGTGAGATTGGGCTCGAACTCCGTCTCGGACTGGGACTCCGCCTGGCTGACCTGGATTCCCTTGTGCTCCTCAGCTGCCTTGAGGCCCTCGTAGGAGCTCTGGTTGAAGGAGCGGTCCTGGAACCCGCCGTCGTCGGAGACGATGCAGCCCTTGAAGTCGGAGGCCTGCTGGCTGGACCCACCCGAGCTGTCCGGGGCGGAGCCGCAGCCGGCGAGGACCAGGCCGGTGACCCCGGCCAGTCCGAGCGCGCCGAGAGCGCGGAAACGTCGAGTGGTCATGGGGGTCCTCCGGTTGGTGGGGCTGGGGGACGCCGTGCGCTCGCGGGGCGGCGCAGGCGGCTCGTGAGTCTGCTCAGTGTAGCCCCGGAGAACCCCGTGAATGCCCTCACCCCGGGCGTGTCAAACCTCTGCGCCCTCCGTGCCCTCCGGCGGCAGTGTCGCATCCGCGAGTTCGCGCACCCTCAGGCGCAGGGCCCGCAGCGCGGTGGAGGCCATGACCTGGACGCCGCAGCGGATGGCCTCCTCCTGGGGGGCGTAGTCGGACTGGTGCAGGTCGAAGGTGCGCCCACCCGGCTCGCGCGTGCCCAGGCGCATCATGGCGCCCGGCACGTGCTGCAGGAACCAGGCGAAGTCCTCCCCGCCCATGGACTGCTCGACCAGCAGGATGCTCTCCTCCCCCAGCTCGGCGCGGGCCGAGATCTCCAGCAGGGTGGTCTCGGTCTCCCCGTTGACCACCGGTGGGACGCCACGGATGTGCTCGAGGTCCACGTTCACCCCGTAGGGCGCGGCCACCTGTCCCACGACCTCGTCCAGCATCTTGCCCGCCCGGTACCACGCGTCCGCGTCCAGGCAGCGCATGGTCCCGGCCATGAAGCCGCTCATGGGGATCGCGTTGGGCGCCACGCCGGCGTGGATCTGCCCCCACACCACCGCCACCCCGGAGCGCACGTCCACACGGCGCGAGAGGACGGCCGGCACGTCGATCGCGATCTGGCTCATCGCGTAGACGAGGTCTTCGGTCAGGTGCGGGCGGGAGGTGTGCCCGCCGCGCCCGGAGAGCTCGATCCGGATGGTGTCGGAGGCCGAGGTAATGGCGCCGATCCGGGTGCCCACGCTGCCCACGTCCACCTTGGGCTCGCAGTGCAGCGCGAACATCCGCGGCACCCCGGCCAGCACGTTCTGCTTGATGATGCTCAGCGCACCGCCGGGCAGCTTCTCCTCCGCGGGCTGGAAGACCACGCGGACGGTGCCGGCGAACGGCGAGGAGCGGTGCAGGTCCGCGAGCACACGGGCGACGCCGAGCATCACCGTGGTGTGGATGTCGTGGCCGCACGCGTGCATCACGCCCTCGTTGATCGAGGCGTAGTCCAGCCCCGTCTCCTCGAGGATGGGCAGGGCGTCGATGTCCGCCCGCAGCCCCACCATGACCGGACCACGGCCGATGTCCACGTAGCACCCCGTGCGCTCGAAGCGCACAGGGCGCAGCCCCGAGGCCTCCAGCGCGTGGACGATCCGCTCCGTGGTGCGGTACTCCTCGTAGGACAGCTCCGGGTGCCGGTGGATGTCGCGGCGGAAGCGGACCAGGTCCGGGAAGTAGTGCGAGAGCAAGGGTCCGATGGCGGGAGGCTGGCCGATGTCGTCGGCGTTCGGCAGTGGCAGATCCAACATGGCTCTCAGGTTACCGCCGGGGCTCTACCGCACGCGCCGCCACGCCCCGCGCCGTGGGGAACGGGTCACAGGACGTCCGTGTCCCCGTTGCGCTTGAGGGAGTCCACCGCGTTCTTCACGCGCTGGGCGTGCTCAGCCGTGGTGACCAGCAGGGCGTCGGGGGTGTCCACGACCACGATGTCGTCCACCCCGATCAGCGCGATCAGCCGGGCGGTGTCCGAGACGACGATGCCGGAGGACTCGTCCGCGAGCACTCGCTTGTTGCTGCCCAGGATCGAGACCTGGGAGTCCGTCTGCGGGTCCACCTTGTTCAGCCGGTTGATCGCCGCGAAGTCCCCCACGTCCTCCCACGTGAAGTCGCCGGGGACCATGGCCACGTCCCCGGCCGCCGCGGCGGGCTCGGCCACCGCGTAGTCGATCGCGGTCTTGGTGAGGGTGGGCCACACCTCGTCCACGACGGCGTCGCGCTCGGTGGTCTCCCACGCGTCCGCTATCCGGTCCAGGCCCTTCGCGAGCTCCGGCTCGCTGCGCCGCAGGTAGTCCAGCATCAGTCCCACGGGCGCGACGAACATCCCCGCGTTCCACGTGTAGCGCCCGCTGGCCACGTACTGCCGGGCGGTCTCCTCGTCCGGCTTCTCCACGAACTGCTCGACCGTGAGCGCGTGGGGGGCCTGCTCGAGGCCCAGGGAGCGCCCCGCCTTGATGTAGCCGAACCCGGTGGCAGGGGACGACGGCGTGATGCCGATCGTCACGATCCGCCCCGTGTCCGCGGCCTGGATGGCCTCGCGCACCACGTCCTGGAAGGCCTGCGCGGGCTCCACCACGTGGTCCGCGGCGAACGAGCCGATGATCGCGGTGGGGTCCCGCCGCTCGATGAGCGTGCACGCCAGGCCGATCGCCGCGGCGGAGTCCTTGGGGGAGGGCTCGAGCACGAGGTCGGTGGCGGAGAGCTCCGGGAGCTGCTCCTGCACCGCCCCCGCGTGCGAGCGTCCGGTGACCACCATCAGCGGGCCGGCGGACAGGCCCTCGAGCCGGTCGTAGGTGGCGCGCAGCAGCGACGAGCCGGAACCGGTGAGGTCCAGCAGGAACTTGGGCGCGTCCGCTCGGGAGAGCGGCCACAGCCGAGAGCCCACCCCGCCCGCGGGGATGAACGGATGGAATCGTTGCAATGGCGAAGTCACGACCGACAGTGTACGGGCCGCCCCCTCAGCAGCACCGGAACCCGGCTGTGTGACGCCCCGGGAGGGTGGCCCGGCAGCCAGTCGCGGGAACCCCTGCTCGATCCCGATTCGGACACGTCCGAGTGCCGTAATTCCCCGTCACGGCGCGGGTCACGCTTGCAGACACGTTGTCAGTCACCGTGCGCGGGGCTGGTATCTTTGCTGAGAACTACCGCATCATCCATGACAGAGCCAGCCAGGGCTCCGCCGTCGCCGTGCACGAGCGCGAGCGCGAGAACGCTGCCGCTTCCACCACTTTCAGTGCGCACGACGACGAGCGACACAGGGAGGACATTCCGTGGCGAACTCATCCAGGGGCACCCTTTACCGCGGCCAGTACGGCATGTGGTCCTGGGTTGCCCACCGAATCACCGGCGTGGCCATCTTCTTCTTCTTGTTGGTCCACGTCCTCGACACCGCCCTCGTGCGTGTCTCCCCCGAGGCCTACAACGCAGTGATGGCCACGTACAAGAACCCCGTAATGGGTCTGGGCGAGGCGGGCCTTGTGGCCGCCATCGTGTACCACGCCTTCAACGGCCTGCGCATCATCCTGATCGACTTCTGGAAGGGCGGGACCAAGAACCAGAAGGGCCTGCTCTGGGGCGTCATCGCCCTGTGGGTCATCGTGATGATCCCGTTCCTTATCCGTCACCTGTCGCACGTTTTCGGGGGTTGATACCGTGAGCACTCCTCTCAAGACCAAGATCCAGGTCCCTCGCAGCCGGGACCTCGAGGTCGACGGCGTGAAGTACAACCGCGCCAGCTCCTCCCGCAGCAGCTTTGAGATGTTCGCATGGCTGTTCATGCGCATGTCCGGCGTCGTGCTCGTCGTCCTCGTCTTCGGCCACCTCTTTGTCAACCTCATGGTCGGCGAGGGCGTCCACGCCATCGACTTCGGCTTCGTGGGCGGCAAGTGGGCCAACCCGTTCTGGCAGGTGTGGGACCTCCTGCTGCTGTGGCTCGCCATGCTGCACGGCACCAACGGCATCCGCACGATCATCGACGACTACGCCGGGCGCAGCACCACGCGCTTCTGGCTCAAGGTGCTGCTCTTCGTGGCCTCCGCGTTCGTGATCCTTCTGGGCACCATGGTGATCTTCACCTTCGAGCCGTGCCCCGCCGGTGCGAACCCGTCCCTGCTGGCCTCCTTCTGCCCCGCACAGTGACCCGGTGACCGGTGGCGCCCCTCGCGGGGCCACCGGTCACGGTCGTCCCGGCCCGGTGCCGGGCCCCGCACTTCTCACCCTCACCCACGTAGAAAGAACATCTGGTATGCAGGTTCACAAGTACGATGTGGTAATCGTCGGCGCCGGTGGCGCCGGCATGCGTGCCGCCATTGAGTCCGGTCAGCGAGCGCGCACTGCCGTGCTAACCAAGCTCTACCCCACCCGTTCCCACACGGGTGCCGCTCAGGGCGGCATGTGCGCCGCCCTCGCCAACGTCGAGGAAGACAACTGGGAGTGGCACACGTTCGACACCGTCAAGGGTGGCGACTACCTGGTGGACCAGGACGCCGCGGAGGTCATGGCCAAGGAAGCCATCGACGCGGTGCTGGACCTGGAGCACATGGGACTGCCCTTCAACCGTACCCCCGAGGGCAAGATCGACCAGCGCCGTTTCGGCGGGCACACCCGTGACCACGGCAAGTCCCCGGTGCGCCGCGCCTGCTACGCCGCGGACCGCACGGGCCACATGATCCTGCAGACCCTGTACCAGACGTGCATCAAGCACAACGTGGAGTTCTACAACGAGTTCTACGTCCTGGACCTGATCATGGTGGACACCCCGGAGGGCCGCCGCCCCGCAGGCGTGGTCTCCTACGAACTCGCGACCGGCGAGCTGCACGTGTTCCAGGCCAAGTCCGTGGTCTTCGCCTCCGGCGGTGCCGGCAAGGTCTTCAAGACCACCTCCAATGCCCACACCCTCACGGGTGACGGCATGGCGATCGCGTTCCGCAACGGCCTGCCGCTGGAAGACATGGAGTTCGTGCAGTTCCACCCCACGGGCCTCGCTGGGCTCGGCATCCTCGTCTCCGAGGCGGCCCGCGGTGAGGGCGGCATCCTGCGCAACGCGGACGGCGAGCGCTTCATGGAGCGCTACGCCCCGACCATCAAGGATCTCGCCCCCCGGGACATCGTGGCGCGCTCCATGGCCAACGAGGTGCGCGAGGGCCGCGGCTGCGGCCCCAACAAGGACTACGTGCTGCTGGACCTCACGCACCTGGAGCCGGCGCACATCGACGCCAAGCTGCCGGACATCACGGAGTTCGCCCGCACCTACCTGGGCGTGGAGCCCTACACGGAGCCCGTCCCCGTGTTCCCGACCGCCCACTACTGCATGGGCGGGATCCCCACGGACATCAAGGGCGAGGTCTTCCAGGACTCCGAGACCACCGTTCCGGGCCTGTACGCGGCTGGTGAGGTGGCCTGCGTGTCTGTGCACGGCTCCAACCGCCTGGGCACCAACTCCCTGTTGGACATCAACGTGTTCGGCAAGCGCGCCGGCACCTTCGCTGCCGAGTACGCCCGCGATGCCGAGTTCCTGCCCGTCCCGGACGACGCCACCAAGCGCACCGAGGCGCTGCTCGACAACGCGCGCAGCCCGCACGGCAACGAGAAGGTGGCCGCGATCCGCAAGGACCTGCAGGACACCATGGACCTCAACATGCAGGTGTTCCGCACCGCGGAGACCATCCAGAAGGCCCTGGACGACATCGCGGCCCTCGAGGAGCGCTACGCCAGCATCTCGATCCAGGACCAGGGCAAGCGCTTCAACCTGGACCTGCTCGAGGCCGTGGAGCTGGGCTTCCTGCTCGAGCTCGCCAAGGTGATGTCCGTGGCGGCCCTGCACCGTGACGAGTCCCGCGGCGGCCACTTCCGCGAGGACTTCCCGAACCGGGACGACGAGAACTTCATGGTCCACTCGATGGTCTACGAGGACCCCTCCTCCCCCACCGCGGGGATCCGGCAGGAGACCAAGCCGGTGATCATGACCCGCTACGAGCCGATGGAGCGTAAGTACTGATGTCCACTGCAGTCACCGAGAACCAGAACAAGGACGCTCAGCAGCCCGCTGCCGAGGGCGAAGAGGCCATCCCCACGTACGACATCGTGCTCAAGGTGCGCCGCTACAACCCCGAGTTCGACTCCGAGGCGCACTGGGACGAGTGGCCACTGACCATGTACGGCACGGACCGTGTGCTGGACGCCCTGCACAAGGTCAAGTGGGAGCTGGACGGCTCGCTGTCCTTCCGCCGCTCGTGCGCGCACGGCGTGTGCGGTTCGGACGCCATGCGCATCAACGGCCGCAACCGTCTCGCGTGCAAGACCCTGCTCAAGGACCTGGACCTGTCCAAGCCCATCACGGTGGAGCCCATCAAGGGCCTGCCGTGCGAGAAGGACCTGATCGTGGACATGGAGCCGTTCTTCCAGTCCTACCGCGAGATCATGCCCTTCCTGGTGAACGAGGACCACACTCCCACTGGGGAGCGGTACCAGTCCCAGGAGGACCGTGCGCGCTTCGACGACACCACCAAGTGCATCCTGTGCGCGGCGTGCACGTCCTCGTGCCCCGTGTTCTGGACGGACGGCCAGTACTTCGGCCCCGCCGCGATTGTGAACGCGCACCGGTTCATCTTCGACTCGCGTGACCAGGCGGGTGACATGCGCCTGGAGATCCTCAACGACAAGGAGGGTGTGTGGCGCTGCCGCACCACCTTCAACTGCACCGAGGCCTGCCCCCGCGGCATCCAGGTGACCAAGGCCATCGCCGAGGTCAAGAAGGCGGTCTTCGCCTCCGCCCTGTGACGCCCCGCAGTGCCTGAGCGGCCCCGGAACTTCTCGTCGAGTCCGGGGCCGTTTCACATCTCGCGCACGACGCCGCCGCCGTCGTGGTGAGCGCGGCTACCGGTCGCGGGGCGTCGCGGCGTTGCAGATCGCGTTGTCCTAGGAGACCGCGTCGTCGTCAGCGGACACCGTGTGGGAACCGGCGCGGACCGCGCTGCTGCCGGCGCTGGGGCTGTCGAAGCGCACGGCGGGTTCCATGCCCCTGCCCCGGGCCGCGTTCGGCAGGGAGGCGGCGGCGACGACCGTGACGGCGCGGTCTTCGCGCTCGGGCTGGGCACGCGCCCCGCGGATGTCCGCCTGCACCACCGCACCGGCGGCGGCCGCGAAGAGCAGGATCTGCCCGTAGAGGTTGAACCACAGCAGCACGCCCACGAGCACGGCGGCCGAGAGCACGTACGGGTTCTGTCCCACGCGCCCGATGATCTCGCTGCCGCCGTAGCGCAACGCTTGAGAGCCGACGGCACCCACGATCACCGTGACGAGCAGCGCCCTGCGGTGCAGTGCCAGCTGCGCCACGCCCCGCACGAGCGAGAGGCTCATGAGCACGTCCACGAGCAGGCCCACACCGAAGATGATCGCGGACTTTCCCCCGCCGTCCAGCAGGGGCTGCACCCGTGTGAGACCGATGCTGCCGAGCCAGCGGATCACACCGTCCACCGCACCGGAGGCGAAGACGCTCACAGTGGCGGAGGCGAGCAGCAGGACGCCGATCACCACGAGCCACGCGAGGTCCCGGGGCACGGCCGCGAGCGGGACCCCAGGGGCCGGCGGGAGCTCGAACATCCGGCGGGTGGCAAGGCGCACCCCGGCCACCCAGCGCCACGCGGTGAACAGCAGCACCGCCACGGCCACCGTGGACGCCACAGTGAAGGGCCCCGTGTTCTCGAGCAGGGTCAGGGGGATCACTCCGCCGCGGCCGTCGCCGGTGTCCAGCAGGCCGGGAATGTTGCGGATCAGCCCCTCCACCAGCGTCTGCTGCAGCGGCGAGTCGGTTCCCAGGAATGTGGCGAGCCCGGCGAAGAAGATCACGAGCAGGGACGTGGAGGCGAAGAGCAGCTGGTACGCGAGCCCGGCCGCCATGAGCGGGCCGCCGTGGAACATGTAGTGCGAGACCAGCCGCACGGGGTAGAAGGCCATGAAGCGGGCGAAGAGCCACGCAAAGAAGGCCCCCAGGCGCCGTGGTGCCGGTGCGTGGCGGGAGGCCAGGTCCCGCCGGACGGCCCGCAGCCTGTGGTGTTCCGCCACCAGGCCGGCCCGGTCCACGAGCGCCGGGACCACCGGGGGCGGCTCAGGGGCCGTCACGGTGCCCCACCGCTTTCGCACCGAAGGGGACCTTGTCGCGGACGTGCCAGGCCCCGTGCTCGTCCGCCTCGTAGAGGTCGATGTGGTCCACCATGAACCCCGCGCGGTAGGTGCGCAGCATGGCCTGTGCGCGGTTCAGGTCGTCCTCCGTGGTGCCGTGCGCCAGCGTCACGTGGGGGTGGAAGTCGAAGGGGGACGCGGAGCGCATCGTGTCCCCGTGGAGCTCGCGGTGCAGCCGGACGCACTCCTCGAAACCGCGCCCGATGCGCAGGTAGACCACGGGTGTCAGCGGGCGGAACGTGCCGGTGCCGTCGATCTCCACGTGGAAGGGCTCCCACCCGGAGACCACGTCCCGGACGTGGGCCACGAGCTCGTCCCAGTCCTTGCCGCGGGTGGAGATCATCAGGGTGATGTGGGCGGGAACGGTGCCGGCCTGGGTGTCCCCGAAGGATGCCCGCCAGTCCTGCAGCTCCCTGCCCAGGGGCTCGGGCAGGCGGATGACCACGCCGGCGTACACCTGCCCGGGTCGCACGGTGGGAGAGATGTGACCCTCGCTCACGCGATCCTCCTCAGTTCGGCCGCGTCCCACAGTATCCCACCGGCGTGATCGCACACACGGTGCTCAGACGCCGGGCAGGAACCCCATCCGGTCGTAGACCTCGCGCAGGGTCTGGGCGGCGATGCCCCGCGCCTTGTCCGCGCCGCGGGCGAGCAGACGGTCCAGTTCAGCGGGGTCGTCCAGCAGCTCCTGCGCGCGCTTCTGGATGGGGTCCAGGGTCTGGGTGACCACCTCCGCGAGATCCACCTTGAGGTGGCCGTACATCCTGCCCTCGTACTCGGCCTCGAGCGTGCCCACCGGCGTGCCCGTGAGCGAGGAGTAGATGGTGAGCAGGTTCGAGATGCCCGGCTTGGCCTGCCGGTCGAATCGCACCTCGGTGCCGTCATCGGTCACTGCGGACTTGATCTTCTTGGCGTTCTTCTTGGCCGGGTCCAGCAGCCGCACGAGCCCGGCGTCCGACGGCGCGGATTTGGACATCTTCGCCGTGGGGTTCTGCAGGTCGTAGACCTTGGCGGAGTTCTCCAGGATCTTGGCGTCCGGCACGGCAAAGGTCTCCCCGAAGCGGGAGTTGAAGCGCTGCGCGAGGGTACGGGTCAGTTCCAGGTGCTGACGCTGGTCCTCCCCCACGGGCACCTGGTTCGCCTGGTACACGAGGATGTCCGCGGCCATCAGCACCGGGTAGGTGAACAGGCCCACGGTGGTGTTCTCCGCTCCCTGCTTCACGGATTTGTCCTTGAACTGGGTCATGCGCGCGGCCTCGCCGTAGCCCGTGATGCAGTTGAGCACCCACGAGAGCTGCGTGTGCTCGGGCACCTGGGACTGGATGAGCAACGTGGAGCGCTCCGGGTCGATGCCCGCGGCAATGTACTGCGCGGCGGTCACCCGGGTGCGCTCGGACATCGTGGCCGGGTCCTGACCCGTCGTGATCGAGTGCAGGTCCGCCACGAAGAAAACGCAGTCGTTGTCGTCCTGCATGTCCACCCAGTTGCGCAGCGCCCCCACGTAGTTGCCCAGGTGCAGGCTGTCCGCGGAGGGCTGCACACCCGAGACGACGCGCGGTACCGCGCGGTGCTGCGTGCTCTGTTCGGTCATGGTGTTCCGGCTTTCTTCTCGGTCGTTGTTCTGGAGTGCGTGGCGCAGGGGGCGACGACGCCGCGGGGCCACCGCGGCGTCGTCCTCGTGTGTATGGAGTGGCCTTCCTGTACACCGTGCCCGGGACCGGCCCCCGGGAGTCACCGGGCGCATCGGCGGCGGGGTCTCACGGGCGCTCGACGCTCAGGCCAGGCGGTAGTCGACCACGAGCGGGGCGTGGTCGGAGAAGCGGGTGTCATAGGAATCGGCGCGGTCCACGACGGCCTCGGCCGCGAGCGCGGCGAGGCCCGGGGTGGCCATCTGGTAGTCGATGCGCCAGCCGGCGTCCGTGTCGAACGCCTTGCCGCGGTAGGACCACCACGTGTACGGACCGGGCACGTCCCCGGCGAGGCTGCGGGCCACGTCCACGTAGCCCACGTCCCCGAAGAACCGGTCGAAGTAGGCGCGCTCCTCGGGCAGGAAGCCCGCGTTCTTGACGTTCCCCTTCCAGTTCTTGATGTCCAGCTCAGTGTGGCCCACGTTGAGGTCCCCCACCACGAGGGTGTGGTCGCTGCGCGCGGCGAGCTGCGGCAGGCGGGTGAGCATGGCCTCCAGGAAGCGGTACTTGTCCTCCTGCTTGGGGGTGTCCACCTCGCCGGAGTGCACGTACGCGGAGACCAGCGTGAGGTTCTGTCCGTTGGGCAGCCGGACGTCGTTCTCGATCCAGCGCCCGGAGTCGTCGAAGTACTCCTCGCCGATGCCCACACGGGACTCCACCGGCAGCAGGGCGCCGTCGAAGGCGTCTCGGCGCGTGGCGATGGCCACCCCGGCGCGGCCCTTGGCCGCGGCCTCGGTGTGCCGCACGTCCCAGACGTCCTCGTCCAGCAGCTCGCGCGTGATCTTGTCCGGAGCGCGCACCTCCTGCAGGCACAGCAGGTCCACCCCGCGCGGGGCGAGCCAGTCCGCCATGCCCCTGCGGTACGCCGCGCGGATGCCGTTCACGTTCACCGTGGCAATGCGCACCGTCTGCCCTGAATCCGCCATGTCCGTCCGTCTCCTCGTGGTTCCTGCGCGTTGGTCGTTCGTACCGGTGGGGGCCGGTCTCAGTCCTCCACGGTACCGCTGACCGGCGTGCCGGAGTCCTTGAGACTGCGCAGCCCGTTGGCGGCGGTCATGTCGATGGTCTCCAGCGCGCGCTGGACGTGCTCGGCGTCCGGGTCCGGCGAGGAGAGCTGCTCCTTGACCACCTTGGACTGCACCAGGATCACCTGCATGCCGTGGGCGAGCTTCTCGTCCCGCAGGGACTGCCCAGGGCCGGCGGCCGCAGCGGACGTGGCGGGGGCCCGCCCGTGCTGCGCGCGCAGCTGCTCCTGCGCCTGACGCATCTGCTCGCGGCCGAATACCGCGGCCTTGTGCACCATCCACAGTGCCCACACGGCGAGCATGAGCCACCCGAGCGCGATGCCCGCCAGCACCCAGCCCAGCAGGGAGTTGGAGTGGGCCGCCTGGATGAGGGCCACCGCGAAGATCACCACCAGCACGGCGAGACCGATCACCGTTCCCCACAGGGCGGTGCGCCCGGTGCGGGGGCCCTGGGCGGAGGCGGCGGTGTGGGCGTTCGAGGATCCGATCGGCTGCATGGGGCCATTGTCTCAAAACCCGCGGTGCGCGCCGAATCCCAGCGCGCCCGGTGCGCCTCCGGGGACGACGACGCCGCGGGGCCCCTCGCGGACGAGGCGGCACCGCGGCGTCGCGAACCGGGCAGTGGTGGCGCTCAGGCGCCCTCGGAGACTGCCCGCTCGCAGGACTCCACCACGTTGACGAGCAGCATGGCCCGCGTCATGGGGCCGACACCGCCCGGGTTCGGGGAGATCCAGGAGGCAGTCTCCGCCGCCGCCGGGTCGATGTCGCCGGTGAGCTTCTTCTTGTCGGTCTCCGGATCCACCACGCGGGAGACGCCGACGTCCAGCAGCACGGCGCCCGGCTTGATCTGGTCCGCACCCACCATGTGCGGCCGCCCGGCGGCTGCCACCACGACGTCCGCCTGCGCGAGCAGCTCGGGCAGGTTGGTGGTCCCTGTGTGCGCGAGGACCACTGTGGCATTGACCGGCTTGCGCGTGAGCAGCAGCCCGATGGGCCGCCCCACCGTGACACCGCGTCCGATCACGAGCACCGTGCGGCCCGCGAGCTCCACGCCGTGGCGCGTGAGCAGCTCCACGATGCCGTTGGGCGTGCACGGCAGCGGAGAGGTCATGGGCTCGTTGACGTTGAGCACCAGGCGTCCCAGGTTGGTGGGGTGCAGTCCGTCCGCGTCCTTGGCCGGGTCGATCCGCTCGAGGATCGCGTTGGTGTCCATGTGCTCGGGCAGGGGCAACTGCACGATGTAGCCCGTGCACCGGGGGTCCTCGTTGAGCTCGTCGATCACCTGCTCGAGCTCCTCCTGCGAGGCGTCCGCGGGCAGCTCCCTGCGGATGGAGGCGATGCCCACCTGCTCGCAGTCGCGGTGCTTGCCCGCCACGTACGAGCGCGAGGCGGGGTCGTCCCCCACGAGGACCGTCCCGAGGCCGGGCACCACGCCCTGCTCCGCGAGCCGTGCCACACGCTGCGCGAGCTCGGACTTGATCTGTGCGGCAGTGGCCTTGCCGTCCAGGACCTGGGCCGTCACCTCACCACTCCTCGAGGCCGGGGTACAGGGGGAACTGCCCGGTCAGCGTCTCCACGCGCGAGCGCAGGGCCGCGATGTCCGCACCGGGCTTGAGCGCCTCGGCAATGATGTCCGCGACCTCGGTGAACTCCTGCGCGCCGAAGCCGCGCGTGGCGAGCGCCGGGGTGCCGATCCGCAGCCCGGAGGTGGTCATGGGCGGGCGGGGGTCCCACGGCACCGCGTTGCGGTTGACGGTGATCCCGGCCTGGTGCAGGAGGTCCTCCGCCTGCTTGCCGTCCAGCTCGGAGTCCCGCAGGTCCACGAGCGTGAGGTGCACGTCCGTGCCCCCGGTGAGCACGGAGACGCCGTGCTCAGCGAGGTCCGGGGAGACGAGGCGATCGGCGAGGATCTGGGCACCCTCGATGGTGCGCTGCTGGCGCTCGGCAAACTCCTGCGACGCGGCGATCTTGAAGGCCACGGCCTTCGCGGCGACGGCGTGCATCAGCGGCCCGCCCTGCTGGCCGGGGAACACCGCGGAGTCGATCTTCTTCTTCAGGTCCGCCTCGCACAGGATCACACCGGAGCGGGGTCCGGCGAGGGTCTTGTGCACGGTGGAGGTGGTGACGTGCGCGTGGGGCACCGGGTTCGGGTGCAGCCCCGCGGCCACGAGACCGGCGAAGTGGGCCATGTCCACCCACAGCTTCGCGCCGACCTCGTCCGCGATGGAGCGGAACGCGGCGAAGTCCAGCTGCCGGGAGTACGCGGACCAGCCGGCCACGATCACCGCGGGGCGGGCAGCCAGGGCCTGCTCGCGCACCTGGTCCATGTCGATCCGGTGGCTCTCAGGGTCCACTTCGTAGGCCGCGATGTTGTAGAGCTTGCCGGAGACGTTGATCTTCATGCCGTGGGTCAGGTGGCCGCCGTGGGCGAGCGAGAGCCCCATCAGCGTGTCACCGGGCTGCATGAGGGCGGCCATCACGGCGGTGTTCGCCTGCGCGCCGGAGTGGGGCTGCACGTTCGCGTGGTCCGCGCCGAAGAGCTTGCACGCCCGGTCGCGGGCGAGGTTCTCCACGACGTCCACGTACTCGCAGCCGCCGTAGTAGCGGCGGCCCGGGTAGCCCTCCGCGTACTTGTTGGTCAGCACGGAACCCTGCGCCTCGAGCACGGCCCGCGGCGCGAAGTTCTCGGAGGCGATCATCTCGAGCGTCGAGCGCTGGCGGCCCAGCTCGTCCTCGATGGCCTGGGCGACGTCCGGATCCACCTCTGAGAGCGGCTGGTTGGTCACGGAATGTCCCGGGGATTGCGTCATGCTCCACCTTCTCTGTGCGCTGTAGGGTCCGCCCCAGCATATCCGGGCCACCCCCGTTCGCTGCCCCGCCGGGGGCCCATCATGTCATGTGGTACCGGGAGGTCACATGAGGGTAACGTGTGTGTAGGTACCGCGCGCGTGCCAGCTGTCCGCGCGGAGCCCCGCGACGATGCCGGGCCACGGCCCTCGACCAGTGAACATGCGCACCCGCAGCACCCGATCTAGGCCCTCATTTCCCCGTGCTAGGAGTTCCCGCACCGTGAACGCTCTTCCCACTGCCCCGTTCACCACGGCCATGCCCCGCGTCGCGGACGGACCCGTCCTTTCCCACCCGGTGGACGTGCTGCGCACCTCCTACTCCGCGGTGATCTTCGACATGGACGGCGTGGTCACGGACACCGCCAGCGTGCACGCGCGCGCGTGGAAGAAGCTGTTCGACGAGCTGCTCGCGGACCCTCGCCTCGAACCCGCCCAGGAGGGCGACGAGGTGGACCGCTCCCCCTTCGACATGGTCGCCGAGTACCGTACGTACGTGGACGGACGACGCCGCGAGGACGGCGTGCGCGCCCTGCTCGCCGCGCGCGGCGCAATGCTTCCGGAGGCCGAGAACCGCGAGGACCCGCAGCCCGGAGACTGGACCGTGCAGGGCCAGGCCGCGGCCAAGGACGGCTACTTCCACGAGGAGCTCGACGTCCACGGCGTGCGCGTGTTCGACGGCACCGTGGCGCTGATCGAGCGGCTGCGCGAGGGCGGGGTCCCCGTGGGTCTGGTGACCGCGAGCCGCAACAGCGACGTCGTGCTGGCGGCGGCCGGGCTGCGGGACTCGTTCGACCGCATCGTGGACGGCAACTGGGCCGCCGAGCACGATCTCCCGGGCAAGCCCGCGCCGGACACCTTCCTGGAGTGCGCCCGGCTGCTGGACGTGGACCCGGCCAACAGCGTGGTCGTCGAGGACGCCGTGGCCGGCGTGCAGGCCGGCGCCGCGGGGGGCTTCGCGCTCGTCGTGGGCATCAACCGGGACGGCGCCCGCGAGCGGTTGTACCGGGCCGGCGCGCACGTGGTGCTCAACGACGTCGGTGAGCTGGACCTGGGCGCGCGGCGCACCGATCCCTGGGCACTCGTCTTCGACGGCTTCGACCCCGCGTCCGAGCCCCGCCGCGAGGCGCTGCTCACCCTGGCCAACGGCTACATGGGTGTGCGCGGCGCCGCGTGCGAGTTCCCGGCGAACTCCGTGCACCACCCCGGCACGTACCTGGCCGGCGTGTTCAACCGCGTGCTCAGCCACCTCAACGGGCGGGACGTGGAGCACGAGTCAATGGTCAACGCCCCCAACTGGCTGCACCTGGACCTGCGCTTCTCCGAGGGCCAGTGGTGGTCCGAGGGCGGGCTGGTCCCCTCGCACGAGCGCGAGGAGCTGGACCTGCGCCGCGGGCTGCTGACCCGCACGCTCGTGCTCACGGACGCGGACGCCGATCCGAACTCGGACGAGCCCGCCCGCAGCCTCGAGATCACCCAGCGGCGCCTGGTTTCGCTGCGCCACCGCCACCTGGGCGCGCAGGAGACGCGGATCGTCTCGCGAGGCTACACCGGGCGCCTGCACGTGCGCACGGGCGTGGACCCGGCCGTGACCAACAGCGGCGTGGCCGAGTACCGCGAGCTCAACGCCCACCACCTGGTGCTGCTGGAGTCCACCACGCTGCCGGACGAGCACGAGACCCTGCTGTCCCTGGTGCGCACGTCCCAGTCCAAGATCGAGATCGCGATGGCCCAGCGCACACGCGTCGACTCCGAGTCGCCTGTGCGCGAGCGCCGCGAGGTGCGTCCCGGCGGCATCGAGTTCCGCCGCCACACCGTGCAGATCTCCCCGGAGGCGCCGGTGCTGGTGGATAGCACCACCGCCGTGGTCACGAGCCGCGACGCCGCGATCGGCTCCCCGCGCGAGGGCGCCCTGGCGGAGCTGAACCGCACCCCGTTCGGCGTGCGCAAGCTGCTCGCGTCCCACGAGATCGAGTGGGCGCGGCTGTGGGACCGCTACGAGGTCACCCTGGAGTCCGCGGAGGACACCCCCCAGCATCTGAGCACCCAGCTGGCGGTGCGCACGCACCTCTTCCACGCCGCACAGACGCTGGCCCCTCACCTGTCGCTGCGCGACGCGGGTGTCCCCGCCCGCGGTCTGCACGGCGAGGGCTACCGCGGCCACATCTTCTGGGACGAGCTTTTCATTCTGCCCGTCATCAACATGCGCCAGCCGCACGTGACCCGCTCGCTGCTCTCCTACCGTTGGCGCCGGCTCGCGATGGCGCAGCAGCGCGCGCAGGACATCGGCCTCTACGGCGCGGCGTTCCCGTGGCAGTCCGGCTCGGACGGCCGCGAGGAGACCCCGCCGGAGCTCTACAACCACCACTCGCACCGCTGGCTGCCGGACAACTCCTGGCGCCAGTTCCACGTGGGCCTGGCGATCGCGTACAACGCGTGGCTGTACTACGAGTCCACCGGGGACATCGACTGGCTCTCGGGCCACGGCGCGGAGCTGATCATCGGCATCACCCGCCTGTTCGCGTCCCTCGCGGAGTACGACTCGCACGACGGCAAGTACCACATCGCGGGTGTCATGGGCCCGGACGAGTACCACGACGGCCCGGCGGGCCAGCACGGCGGAGGACTCAAGGACAACGCGTACACCAACGTGCTGGCGTCCTGGCTGTTCCGCCACTCGGCGCACATCTTCCACGACATGGTCGAGCACCAGCGCGAGGAGCTCGAGTCGCGCTTCGAGATCTCCGCGCGGGAGGTGCAGACCTGGCTGAACATGGCCAAGAACATGTACGTCCCGTTCAACGCGGACGGCACGATCGCGCAGTTCGAGGGCTACGACGACCTCCTCGAGCTGGACTGGGACTTCTACCGCAGCAAGTACCGCAACATCGGCCGCCTGGACCTGCTGCTGGAGAACGAGGGCGACCTCACGAACAACTACAAGCTGTCCAAGCAGGCGGACACCATCATGCTCGTCTACCTGCTGGGTCCGGACGGCGTGATCGAGGAGCTGGCCCGCATGGGCTACACCACGGACCTCGACGCCGTGCAGCGCACCGTGGACCACTACATCGCGCGCTCCTCCAACGGCTCCTCGCTGTCCCGCGTGGTCAACGCGGCGGTGCTCGCGTGGCTGGACCCAGACCGCTCCTGGGGCTCCTTCCAGGACTCGCTCATGATCGACATGGACGACACCCAGGGAGGGACCACCGGCGAGGGCATCCACCTCGGTGCGATGGCCGGTTCCGTGGACGTGGTGACCCGCGCCTACGCCGGGCTGCGCGTGCGCGGGAACTGGCTCGAGTTCCAGCCCGCCCTGCCCCGCGAGCTCGACGCCGTGGACTTCACGGTGCTCTACTGCGGCCAGGTGATCGAGGTCTCGCTGGACCACGACATCCTGGAGCTCGAGGGCGTCTCTGTGAAGGCCGCGCCCGTGACCATCCACGTCAACGGCGCCGAGTACGTCCTCAAGGGCGGGCAGAAGATCTCCGTGGCGCTGCGCCACCGGGAATCCCGCCGTCCCGAGAAGGCCATGGCAGCGCTCAAGCGTCGCTTCGTCTCGGACGAGGGCCGCGACTGAGCCTCCCGGCACCGCCGACGACGACGCCGCCCCGCCACCGTGCGGGGCGGCGTCGTCGTCGGCACCACGGGACACCACGCCCCGGCGTGAGGAGCATCCCGCACTATGCTGTGACGCATGACACCGCAGCACGAGCCCCTGATCCTGCCCTACGGCCCCCACCGCCCGTCCGTGGCGGAGACGGCGTTCGTGGCACCCACCGCAACCCTCATCGGCGACGTCACGGTGGGTCCCGGTTCCGGGGTGTTCTACGGGGCCGTGGTGCGCGGTGACCGCTCGCCCATCCGGCTCGGGGCGAACTCCAACCTGCAGGACAACGTGAGCGTCCACTCGGACCCGGGCCATCCCACGACGATCGGCGAGCGGGTGAGCGTGGGCCACGGCGCCGTCGTCCACGGTTGCACGCTCGAGGACGACGTCCTGGTGGGCATGAATGCGACCGTGCTCAACGGCGCGGTGGTGGGCAGCGGCAGCCTGATCGCCGCCGGGACCGTTGTGCTGGAGGGTCAGGTGGTCCCGCCCGGCTCCCTCGTGGCGGGGGTCCCCGGGAAGGTGCGGCGCCAGCTCACCGAGCAGGAGCGCCACGGGGTGAGTCGCAACGCGCAGAACTACATCGGTCTCTCCCGGGAGCACCGGGCACTGAACTCCTGAGCGCACCTGCCCCCTGAACTCGCTGACCTGCTGAATGGGCCGGGCCGAATTCTGAGCACGCTGAACTCTGAACGGGCCGACCGGCCCCGCGACGCCAGAGGCCCGCACCCCCGTGACGGACGTGCGGGCCTTCTGCGTACCTGTGCCGTGTGCTTCCGGAGGCCCAGCGCAGGCGGAGCACCATAATCAGGACCGGGGCGGGCGGTGTCAGCCCAGGCGGGGACGGCTCAGTGGATCATCAGTGGAAGAAGTGCCGCGCCCCGGTGACGTACATGGTCACGCCGGCCGCCTCGGCCGCCGCGACGACCTCCTCGTCCCGGATGGAGCCGCCGGGCTGGACCACGGCCTTCACACCGGCGTCGAGCAGCACCTGCAGCCCGTCCGCGAACGGGAAGAAGGCATCCGAGGCCGCCACGGCCCCGCGGGCGCGCTCGGCACCATCCTCGGCAAGCGTGTTGGCCCGCTCCACGGACAGCCGGCACGAGTCCACGCGGTTGACCTGGCCCATGCCGATGCCCACGGAGGCGCCGTCGTGGGCGAGCAGGATGGCGTTCGACTTCACGGCCCGCAGGGAGCGCCACGCGAACTCGAGGTCCGCGAGCGTCTGCTCGTCCGCGGGCTCCCCGGAGACAAGGGCCCAGTTCGCGGGGTCGTCGCCCTCGGCGTCCAGGCGGTCGGCCTGCTGGAACAGCGTGCCGCCGGACACGGCACGGTACTCGAGCGGATCGCGCGTGAAGTCCTCGGGCAGGGTGAGCAGCCGGATGTTCTTCTTGGCCTGCAGCACCTCCAGCGCCTCGGGCTCGAAGCCGGGGGCAATCACGACCTCCGTGAAGATCGGCTTGAGGTTGCGCGCCATCTCCCCCGTGACCGTGCGGTTCGCGGCCACCACTCCGCCGTACGCGGACAGCGGGTCGCACGCGTGGGCCTTGAGGTGGGCGTCCGCGATCGGGTCGGCCGCATCCGGGGTCGCCACGGCCACGCCGCACGGGTTGTTGTGCTTGACCACGGCCACGGCGGGCTGCTCGTAGTCGTAGGCGGCGCGCACGGCGGCGTCCGCGTCAACGTAGTTGTTGTAGGACATGGCCTTGCCGTGCAGCTGCTCTGCCTGGGCAACACCCGGGGACGCGGCGTCGTTGGTGTACAGCGCAGCCTTCTGGTGCGGGTTCTCGCCGTAGCGCAGGGACTCGGCACGCTGCAGCGCCAGCCCGGCGTAGGGCGGCCAGAAGTTGGCCTCGGGGTCGTGGTCGAACTGCTGGGCCGTCCACGTGGCCACCGCGGTGTCGTACGCGGCGGTGTGGGCGAACGCGGCGGCCGCGAGCTTCTGGCGGGCCGCGAGGTCGTAGCCGCCCTCGTGCGCGGCGCGCACGACGTCCGGGTAGCTCGCCGGGTCCACGACCACGGAGACGGCGGCGTGGTTCTTCGCCGCCGCGCGCACCATGGAGGGCCCGCCGATGTCGATCTGCTCCACGACGTCGTCCTGGGCAGCGCCCGAGCGAACGGTGTCCTGGAACGGGTAGAGGTTCACGATCACGAGGTCGAACGGGTCGATTCCGAGCTCCTCGAGCTGGTCCTCGTGCTCCTGCTTGCGGCGGTCCGCGAGGATTCCCGCGTGCACGCGCGGGTGCAGGGTCTTCACGCGCCCGTCCAGGCACTCCTGGAAACCGGTGACCTCGGAGACCTCGGTGACGGGCACGCCCGCAGCCTGGATGGTCTTGGCGGTGGAGCCGGTGGAGACGATGTCCACGCCGGCGTCGTGCAGCCCGCGCGCGAGGTCCTCCAGACCGCTCTTGTCGTAGACGGAGACCAGTGCCCGCTTGAGCGGCACGCGGTTCAGGTCGGAAGTGTTCACAGACTCTCCAGTGCAGACGTGGGTTCAAGTGCAGCGGTGCCGCCCGGGCGGGGAGCGCGGTGGACACCGCTGGTGTGGAGCTGGGGTGGGACGGCGACGTCGCCCGCGGGTCCTCCCCGCGCCCCTCGCCATGCAGAGAGGGCCGCCGGAGGTCCTGCGGACCGCCCGTTCCAGTCTACGGCCGCGCCCCAGGGGCCTGCGCGCCGTCGTGCTCACGCGCCAGGCGTGCCAGCGTGCTCACGAGCAGCTCCCGCTCCGCGGCCTTGATGCGCTCGTGCAGCTCGCCCTCGGTGTCCTGCTCGGCGACGGGCACAGCCACCTGGGCGAGGACCGGTCCGGCGTCCACGTCCGCGACGACCTCGTGGACCGTGGCACCCGTGATCTTCACCCCGTAGGCCAGGGCGTCGCGCACCGCGTGGGCACCGGGGAAGGAGGGCAGCAGCGAGGGGTGCGTGTTCACGATCAGGCCGGGGAACGCGGCCACGAACTCGGCGTCCACGATCCGCATGAACCCCGCGAAGACCACGCGGTCCGGGTGGTGGGACGCCACAGCACGCTGCAGTGCGCGGTTCCAGTCCGCGCGGTCGACGTGCTCGCCGGGCGGGACGACGAACGTCGCGATGCCGGCGGACTCCGCGCGCTCCAGTCCCTGGCAGGGCTTGTCCGCGCCCACCGCGACGATCTCCACCGGTTCCTCCCCCGCGTGCAGGGCGTCGAGCATCGCCTGCAGGTTGGTGCCGGAGCCTGAAACGAGAACCACTAAGCGCATGGACCCATGCTATCGGTGCGCCACACCCGGCGCGCTGCGCCGCCGGGGGGCATGGGCTGCCCCGCGCCTCCCCTACAGTGGAGGGCATGCACGAATCCGGCCCCCGGGGCACAGCACCGCACGACCAGCGCCCGGGCGGCCCGGCCACGGGCCCCCGCCAGGACGGCTCCGGATGGGTCCGGCTCGCCACGGCGGGCGCCGGCCTCTCCGTCCTGTCATCCGCCCTCGTGATGGGCGGGATCTGGTCCACGGCCGCGGGAGTGCTCGCCGCCGTGACGGGAACCGTCCTCGCCCTCGTGGCGCTCGTGCGCTCCCGGGGCACCACCTCGCGCGGGGTCGTGACGGCCCTGGCCATCCTCGCGATCGCGTGGGGCGTGCTCAACGCCGTGGGCGGCGGCACGCGCCTGGTGGTCTGGCCCGCCAGCGAGGCGTTCCAGCAGTGCACCGAGAACACGCTGACGCTGTCCTCCACCGAGCGCTGCGAGCAGCAGCTCACCGACAACGTGTGGCACCACTTCTCGGGCACCCCGCTGCAGACGGGTTTCCCGCAGGACTCGGCGTCCCCGACCGCCGGCCCGAACGCGTCCCCCGGTGCAGACGCCAGCGCGGATCCCAGCGCGAGGACGACCTCGTCCGCCACCCCCGGATCGGACCCCACCACGGCCTCACCCTCCGCGAGCGCCTCTGCCACTCCCTCGCCCACACCGACCACGAGCCCCACGGACCGCTGAGCACTGGCTGGAGGGCCCGGGAAACGTATCCGTCCACGGATCCAGCTCGGCCACGGCGTTCTTCTCGTCCGGTTGCGGTCCGTGACGCGGGCACGGCACCCGCTGAAGACTACCCGCGGTCGTCCTCGTCCAGCGCGGCGAGCCGGGCGGCCTTGCGCTTCGCGGACTTCTTCGCGGCCCTGCGCTGCCTGGCCTCTGCCCGCCGAGCCACCCGGTCCGACGTCTCCTCCGCGGGGGTCTCTCGGGTGCCGGCGCCGTTGTCCGCGCGCGTGCGCGGACGGGTACCGGAATGGACAGGGAAAGCCGCGGCGGGCCGCTCGGTCCGCTCGGCCGGCCGGGTGGCGCCCACTGCGGAGGACCCACCAGCGTGTGGCGCACGATCCGTGGCGGATGCGGACGGCGCGGGGGTCCGGGGAACACCTGCCCCGGGAGCCACGGACTGGGGGGAGACCCCACGGGCCGCGGTGCGTCCGCGCCGCGCTCCGGCCGCCGCATCGACGTCGTCGACGGGATCGGGATCCGCCGCGTCGTCGTCCGCCTGCCACGCGCGCGAGCGGTAGCCCTCCCGCTCGAGCCAGGGCCCCAGGACGTAGCCGAGCGCGGCGCCAACCGCGAACTCCGCGCCGAGCCACAGGAAGACCTGCCACGTCTGGGGACCCACGGTGGTCAAGCGCCCGATGCCCAGCGACCCGTTGGACAGCCACGCCAGCAGCGAGACGAGGCCAGCGCCCACGGCGGCGATGAGCACGACCGTGAGCAGCGTGGAGAGCAGGAACGTGAACCACCGCAGGGGCAGCCGGATGGCCATCCAGTCGTCCAGGTGGTTCTCGCCCTCGCGGCAGAACCACCACCCCGCGAGCAGACCCGCCAGCACCGGCAGCACCAGCACGGCGGGGGCCAGACCCCAGGGGTCACCGGAAGGCAGCGCCGCGAGCGCGGGCACCTGCGGAAGCGGTCCCAGGACGCTCTCGAACGGAGAGGTGATGGTGCCGGTGCCGAGCGAGAACCCCGCGCCGGTGGCCCATGCGAGCGCCCAGAGCACCAGGTTGGGCAGGTAGCCGAACTGCAGCGCCGTGAGCGCGGTGTCCCCGGCCGCGTCCGCGCCGAGGTCCTGGTAGACGGTGACCACGCGGTCCCAGTGCCACAGCAGCGTCACGGCGAACAGCAGGGCCCCGGCGCCCACCGCGGCCACGGCGGCCAGGAAGCCCGCCCGGATCACGGCCCACACGTAGGAGCCCGCCCAGCGGGAGTACTGGCTCGTGCGCTCCAACCAGGAGGCGGCGTCGGCCCCGAGGACCGCGGCGAGCGAGCGCGAGACGCTCCAGCCGCCCACGAGCGTCCCCAGCCCCGCGGGAATGAGGGGCAGCAGCGTGGCGGGCAGCAGCTCCACCCGGACCTGGTCCGTGCGGCTGAGCAGCCCCACGAGCCCGGCGAACAGTCCGTAGCCGATCATGCCCGCGACGAACGGCACCAGGAACTGGCCGCGCCAGCACGCCCGCGCGATCCGGCGGCCGGCCACCACGGCCAGACCGAACGGGATGAGCGTGAGCCCCAGGGGCACGAGCGTGAGCGTGCCGCCGCCGTCCAGGGAGAGGCCCTGCACGGACTCGATGGTGAGGGGCGTGCAGTGCGCGAGCAGCCAGACCTGGCCGGCCAGGCGGAAGCTGCCCGCGGCCCCGAGGGTCGCGAAGCCGCCGGCCACCCACACGGCGCCGAGCAGCACTGCGCTGAGCAGCAACCCCACCACGGCCACCACGAGCAGCTCGATCACGCCCTGCAGTGCCAGGGGCATGGGCATGCCCGGGTTCTCGCCACGCGGAGGTCGGGTGCGCCCGGTGGCACCCGCGGCAGTGGAGCCACTGGTGCCCGAGCCCGGGTTGCTGGAGTCCCGGTTGCTGGAGCCGCGGGTGGTGAATCGGTCGCGTACGCCCGAGATCGCGCCGGGCACAGAGGGAAGTTTCATCGGCTTCATCTTTCCACGTCCGCGGGGGCGGGGCCCGCAGCCGTGTTCGCCCGTTCTTCACCGGCGCGTCACTGCCGCGTGACCCGCCCGTGGACCGGACCCGTCACGGTGGGGGCATGAGAATCGCAGTGGTCGCCGAACAGTTCCTCCCCCACATGAACGGTGTGACCCACTCGGTGCTGCGAGTGGTGGAGCACCTGCGGGCGCACGGGCACCGCGTGATGGTCGTTGCCCCGTCCTACGAGAAGGGTCTCTTTCCCGGTGCGGAGCCCGGGCTGCCCGGGGTGCACGTGGAGCGCATACCGTCCCTGCCCCTCGCCGGCTACCCGGAGGTGCGTGTGGCCGGCTGCACGGTGCACCGGATGCAGCGGGTGCTCAGCCGCTTCGCTCCGGACGTGGTGCACGTTGCCTCCCCGTTCGTCCTGGGGTGGCGCGCCATCCAGGCTGCTGCCGCCCTCGGCCTGCCGAGCGTCGCGGTCTACCAGACAGACGTGCCCGGCTACGCGGCGCGCTACGGCGCGGGAGTGCTCGAGACCGCGCTGTGGGCACACGTGCGCACGATGCACAACGCCGCCACCCTCACGCTCGCGCCGTCCACGGCGTCCCTGCGGCAGCTGCGGGGCCACGACGTGCAGCGCGTGCACCTGTGGCGCCGGGGCGTGGACACCGTGCGCTTTCGCCCCGAGCTGCGGGACCACGCGTGGCGCGAACGCGTGGGTCAGGGACGCAGGCTCGTGGGCTACGTGGGCCGGCTCGCACCGGAGAAGCAGGTGGCGGACCTGGCGGTGCTGGACTCCCTGCCGGGCACGCGGCTCGTGGTGGTGGGCTCCGGGCCTGAGAAGGACGCGCTGCGCACCGCGCTGCCCCGCGCACACTTCGAGGGCTTCCGCACCGGTGACGAGCTGGCCGCGGTGATGGCCTCCCTGGACGTGTTCGTGCACCCCGGCGAGCACGAGACGTTCTGTCAGACCATCCAGGAGGCCATGGCCTCGGGCGTCCCCGTGGTGGCGGTGGGGCGCGGCGGGCCGCTGGACCTCGTGGACTCCTCACGCAACGGGTGGCTCTACCCGCCCGGGAACACGGCACGGCTGCGGGAGCTCGTGCAGGACCTGGTGGGCGACGAGGCCAAGCGCCGCGCCTTCGCCGCCACCGCGCGGGGCACGGTCCGGGACCGCACCTGGCAGGCCGTGTGCGACGAGCTGCTCGGCCACTACGAACGTGCCATGGCGACGTCGCCGCGCCCCACGACGCTGCGCACCCGACGCACCCGACGCACCCGAACTGCACACCTGGCACGCAACGGCACCTTGGTTAAATTTTGGTGACATTCTCGGCCCGGACCTGGTTGCGGCACAGCTCACGCGGATAGGCTCGACAACGACTTCATGAGATGTGCCTGCGCACGGGCACCACGCCCGCGCGCAACCGGAGCTCCAACTCGGCACACGCCAACCCTCGGTTCAGGGGTGGATTGGATGACGAAGCGGCCGTGTCCACACCTGTGGCCCCGGCAAGCAACCAGGAAAAACTCAGAGGCACAGAACATGAACACCGCAGCACAGACACCCCCGCAAGCTCCCGAAGCGAGCAACGAGTCCCGCGAGCAGTGGGTGGACGTCACCGTCAACGCGGACCCCGTCCGCCACGTCGTCGCCCTCACTGGATCGGACGGCACCCCCCACGAGTACTTCGCGGACGACGTCCGCGAGCTCGCCCTGGCCACCCAGCACACCAAGGGCCGCGGCCAGTGGTGCGCCAAGTACCGCAGGCTCCTGGTCCCGGGTGCGTCCCGCGTGACCGGTGGCGCCTCCTTCTACAAGCTGGAGCCCATGCCGGCCTGAGCCGCGGCTGCGCACCCAGCACAGAGGGCGGGCCCGGCGCGTGAACCACGCGCGGGGCCCGCCCCTTCTCATGTACCTGTGCTCATCAGAGTCGGTGCCGCGAAGATCTCGTGCCCCATGGAGCCGGCACTTCCCGGGCCCCTCCCACAAGGAGAGGCGCACCCGTGCCGGAAGCCGGCAGAGACGCCCGCAGCGGGTCGCGTCGGGCCCTGGCCCCGACTACTCGCCGGCGCGCTCCTCGCGGATCAGCTCCGCGGCGCGCTCGCCGATCATGTAGACGGTGATGTTCGGGTTCACCGTGACGAGCTCCGGCATCACCGAGGCGTCCGCGACCCGCAACCCGCTGACGCCCTTGACCCGCAGCTGCGGATCCAGGGGCGAGTCCGCGTCCGTGGCCGGGCCCATGCGGCACGAGCCCGCCGGGTGGTACACGGTGTTGTGGGTGCGGCGGATGTAGTCCGCGATCTCCTCGTCGCTCTGGACATCCTCTCCGGGGAACAGCTCCCGGCCGGCCCACTGCGAGAGCCCGTTCTGGGAGACGATCTCGCGGGCCCGGCGGATGCCCGCAGTCATGATCCGCATGTCGTAGCCCTCGGGGTCGGTGAAGTAGCGCGGGTCCACGCGGGGCTTGTCCCGGAAGTCACGCGTGCGCAGCCGCACGGTGCCGCGGGAGCGGGCGTGCGTGACGTTCGGGGTGAGGCAGAACGCGTTGTCCGCCGTGGGGTAGCCCTGCCGGTAGGTGTGCATGTCGAAGTTCACGCTGCCGTAGTGCATCATCAGGTCCGGGCGGTCCAGGCCCCCGTCCACCTGGTCGAAGATCCCGATCTCCCACCACTGGGTGGAGTCTTCCACCATGGGCTTCTTCGCCTCCCACTGGATGACCGCCTCCGGGTGGTCCTGCAGGTGCGAGCCCACGCCCGGAGAGTCCACGAGCACGTCCACGCCCACCTCGGACAGGTGCTCGGCGGGGCCGATGCCCGAGAGCATCAGCAGCTTGGGGGTGTCGATCGCACCCGCCGAGACGACCACCTCGCGCCGGGCGGAGATCCTGTGAGCCTTGCCGAACGCGTTGTCCGTGACCTCCACACCGGTGGCGCGGCGGTTCTCGTCGAAGAGCACGCGCTTGACCTGCGTGCCGGTGAGGATCGTGAGATTCTCCCGGTCCTGCGCGGGGTGCAGGTAGCTGACGGAGGAGGACGAGCGGGTGCCGTCCTCCCGCGCGCTGATCTGGAAGAAGCTCGCACCCTGCGTCACGGTCTTGCCGGTGTTGAAGTCCGCGCGCGGGATCCCGGCCTGCTCGGCCGCGTCCAGTAGAGCGACGCCGCACGGGTCCACCGCGGGCACGTTGCGCAGCCGCACGGGCCCGTCGTGGCCGTGGTGAGCGCCCAGGTCCTCGTTGTTCTCGAGCTTCTGGTAGAGCCGGAACGCCATCTCCGAGTTCCAGTCCTCCAGCCCGTAGACGGACTCCCACTCGTCCAGGTCCTCCGACGGCGCCCAGAAGGCGATGCACGAGTTGTGGGACGAGCAACCGCCCAGCACCTTCGCGCGGGCCATGCGCATGAAGGAGTTGCCGTTCTCCTGTTCCTCGAGCGGGTAGTCCCAGTCGTGGCCGGACCCCAGCAGCTCCATCCAGCGGTTGAGCTGCAGGATCTCCGGGTAGCCGGAGTCGTGGTCCCCGGCCTCGAGCAGTGCCACGGTGACGTCCGGGTCCTCGCTCAGCCGAGCGGCGACCACCGCTCCCGCGGATCCTGCGCCCACGACCACGTAGTCGTACTCGGCGATGGGGTTCTTCTCACTCATGTGTTCTCCGTTCGGTGGGTGCCCGACGCCGTGGGCGCTCCCGCGCGGCGGCGGTGCGCACGCGGCGTCGTCGGCGGTGACTCGTGTCCCCGCCGCGCCGGGCCGGAACCCGGCGCGGCGGGGAGGAGCTCAGTGGTGCTGAGCTCCGTGTGACGAACCTCGGTGGAGCGCGGCGCTCAGTGCTGTGGGAACCACCCGGTCACCGCGGGGCGGATGTTCTGGTAGACGTGCTTGGTCTCCTGGTACTCTCCCAGCCCGTCGTGGCCGAGCTCGCGGCCCACGCCGGACTGCTTCATGCCGCCCCACTCCGCCTGCGGCAGGTAGGGGTGGAAGTCGTTGATCCACACGGTGCCGTGGCGCAGCCTCCCGGCCACACGCTGGGACTTGCCCGCGTCCTGGGTCCACACTGCACCGGCGAGGCCGTAGTGGGTGTCGTTGGCGATCGCCACGGCCTCCTCCTCGGTGCGGAAGGTCTCCACGGTCACGGTGGGGCCAAAGGCCTCATCGTGCACGCAGTCCATGTCCGGGGTACAGTTGTCGATCACCGTGGGCAGGTAGAAGAAGCCGTCTTCCAGCTGCAGGGAGCCGTCCGCGGAGGGGCCCTCCGCGAACCGGCCACCGCAGCGGATCCGGGCGCCCTGCTCACGAGCGTGCTCCACGTAGGCGTGCACCTTCTCGCGGTGGGCCTCGGAGATCAGGGCACCGGTCTCGGCCTTCTCGTCGAACGGCCCGCCCAGCAGGATGGCCTCCGCGCGCGCAGCGAGGTCGCCCACGAACTGTTCGGCGATGGACTCCTCGACCACCAGGCGTGCGCCGGCGGAGCAGACCTGCCCGGAGTGCACGAAGGCGGCGTTGAGAGCGTTGTCAAGCGCAGCGTCGTAGTCGGCGTCCGCGAAGACCACGTTCGGGTTCTTCCCGCCCAGCTCCAGCGCCACCTTCTTCACGGTCGTGGCGGCCTCTCGGGCGATCACCCTGCCCGTGACGAGTCCGCCCGTGAAGGAGACGAGGTCCACGCGCGAGTCCGAGGACAGCGGCGCCCCGGCCTGGGCGCCCGCGCCGAGCACCAGGTTGGCCACGCCCGCGGGCAGCTCGAGCTCCTCGAGCACCTGCATCATGAGGATGGCCGTGTGCGGGGTGAGCTCGGCGGGCTTGAGGACGAACGTGTTGCCTGCGGCCAGAGCCGGGGCGATCTTCCACGCGGCCTGCAGCAGCGGGTAGTTCCAGGGGGTGATCAGCCCGCACACACCCACAGGCTCGTGCACCACGCGGCTGACGACGTCCGGGTTCCCGGCGTCGACGACGCGCCCGGCGTCGTCGGCCGCGATCTTGCCGAAGTACTCGAAGCAGTCCGCAATGTCGGACATGTCCTGGCGGGACTCCTCGATGCGCTTGCCGGTGTCGAGGGACTCCGCGCGGGCGAACTCCTCGGCGCGCTCGCGCAGCCGGGCGGCCACGCGCAGCACAAAGCTGCCGCGCTCCCCCGCAGGCACGTCCGACCAGCGGCCGTCGTCGAACGCCCCACGGGCGGCGGCAATCGCGCGCTCGGTGTCCTCGGCAGTGGCCTCGGCGACGACGGCCACCTCAGTGCCGTCCGCCGGGCAGTGGATGGTGCGGGTGCCGCCCTGCAGGGCGGGGACCCACTGGCCGTCGATGTACAGGGTGTTGCTCATGCGTCGTCCTCCTTGGTCGGTGTGACCTCCAGCTCGGACGTCGGGAGTCCGATCTGGGTGCTTCCGGGGTGGTCGTGGTTGAGTCGGATGAATTCGAGATGGCGCTCGTAGCAGTCCAGGGCGTCGTTGATGAGCTGCTCGGACGTGTACCCCAGGACGTCGTAGCCCAGGGAACCCGTGGCCGTGAAGACCTCCAGGCGGTAGTACTGGTCAGAGTCCGGGTTGGTGCGGAAGCCACCGAAACCCGGGGTGGGGAAGGCCACCGGATGCACCCGGTAGACGAAGTCCCGTTCCGGTGCCAGGTCCACGTGCAGGCACACCTGCTCCACGGCCGGGTGGCCCTCGGCGGGCTTCGCCTGCACCGTGACGCCCACTCCGGTCTCGCGGATCTCGTCCGCAAACGTGGTCAGTGCGGGTACGACAACGTCGCGCGCGTAGCGCTGGGCTGCGCGGGCACCCGGGTAGCTGCCCAGCCGGGAGAGCCGGGAGCGCCAGTGGGTGTCCCGCCCGGTGCGACCCGCCACGGCAGAACGGCTGGCCACCGCGCCCGAGGCCGCGGAGCTGACCTCCACGCGCAGCGAACGCCACAGCCCCACCATGATGAGGTACATGACCACCGAGAACGGCAGGCCCATGATGAGGGTCGCGTTCTGCAGGGTGCTCACGCCGCCCACCAGCAGCATGGCCAGTGTCAGCACGCCGGTGCTCACGGCCCAGAACACGCGCAGCCACTTGGGACCGTCCTGGTTGGGGTCCTCGATCCGGGACGTGAAGTTGCTCATGACCAGGGCCCCGGAGTCCGCGGACGTCACGTAGAACAGCAGACCGGTGAATGTGGCGATCGAGGCCGCCACGGTGGCGCCGGGGTACTGCTCGAGCAGCGAGTAGAAGGCCCGCTCGGGGGTGTTCATGGCCACCTCACCGAAGGCCCTGTTGCCGCCCACCACGAGGTCCAGGGCGGAGTTCCCGAAGATCGAGATCCACAGCAGGATGAACGCGAACGGAACTGTCATGGTGCCCAGCACGAACTGGCGCAGGGTGCGCCCGCGGGAGATCCGGGCAAGGAAGAGCCCCACGAACGGCGCCCAGGCGATCCACCAGGCCCAGAAGAACAGCGTCCAGGCGCTCATCCACTCCTGCGGCGCCTCGAATGCAAACGTGTTCAGCGTCATCCCGGGGAACTGGGAGATGAAGTCCCCGATGTTCATCACGATCGAGTCCAGCAGGAACGCGGTGCGCCCGGTGACCAGGACGTAGAGCATGAGCCCAATGGCCAGCAAAATGTTCAGCTCGGAGAGCCGTCTGATGCCCTTGTCCACGCCGGAGACGCACGAGACCACGGCCATGCCCACGCCCAGCGCGATCAGCGCGGACTGCACGGCGAGGTTCTCGGGCACGCCGAACAGGGACTTGAGCCCGTAGTTGAGCTGCACCACGCCGATGCCCAGGGACGTGGCCACACCGAAGACCGTGCCCAGCAGGGCGGCGGTGTCCACCGCGTCCCCCGCGACCCCGTGGATCCGCTTGCCCAGCAGGGGGTAGAGCGCAGAGCGGATGCTCAGGGGCATCCCGAAGCGGTAGGCGAAGTAGCCGAAGGCCATCCCCATAAGCGCATACATGGCCCACCCGGTGATCCCGTAGTGAAACAGCGTCCACACGACCGCCTGGCGCGCGGCCTCGAGGCTCTCCCCCTCGCCCGTGGGCGGCGCCAGGTACTGGCTGACCGGTTCGGAGACGGAGAAGAACATCAGGTCCACGCCGATGCCCGCGGCGAAGAGCATCGCTGTCCAGGTGAACATGTTGAACTCGGGCCGCGCGTGGTCCGGCCCCATGCGCACGGTGCCCCCGCGGCTTGCGGCCACCATGATCACGAAGACAATCACGAGGGTGGCGGTGAGGATGTAGAACCAGCCGAGGCGCGAACCCACCCACGCGACCACCCCGCCGATCACGGTCTCCGCGTGCTCCGGAGCCATGATGGCCCACACGGACAGCGCCACGATGGCTGTTCCAGCCGCGATCAGCACCCGCCAGTTGATCGGAAGCCGCGGCTCGGCATCGGCCGATGCGGACTGCCCCGGTTGCGCGGGTCGATCTGGCTGCGGGGGCCGATCTGGCCGCGCTCGTCGATCCGGCTTCACCGTGGTGTGGGCGCGGCTCGCGGAGGATCCGGCAGGCTGCGGAGGTGTGGTCGAGGATTCACTCATGGAAGGGTCCACATATCTGGGCCGGACGCGGGCGACCCGGGGTCGAGACGTCGTGTTACCGCACGGTAGTCCGCTGCGGCCCTCCCACTGTAGGGCAGTCGCACGCGAACGGCACATCGCGCGCTGGAGCTCCGGACCCGCCGAGCGGGCGGCACGCGGAGGCTGCACGGTGCCGCTCGGGGGACAGCACAGGAGCCACCCGGTGCCGTTTGGGGCCGCTGCGGGTCCCCGGACGGCACGGACGAGACGGCACCGGACGGTTCACCCCAGCAGCTTGGCCACCAGCGTGTGGGCGAACTCCGGGGAGATGTCCCCGTAGTTCAGGGAGAAGTCCTCGTCCACGAGCGTGGGCAGCAGCCCCGAGCACAGCACCGCGGCCCGCCCGTAGAGCCCCGGCAGCGCGGCTCCGATGGGCACTGAGAGCAGCCGCAGCTCGGGGTCGTAGCTCACGAGCGCCACTCCGGTCTCGCGTGCCACCACGTGCTTGCCGAGGTTCGAGGACACGGACCGGGCGTGGCCGGAAGCGACATCCTCGGCGGTGCGGTACGCGTAGCGCGTCTTGTGGTGGTGGTTGATCCGGTACAGCCCCGGCTGGTTGCGGTCCTCGGTGTGCTCCCATGTGGCGTCCTGCGGCACGAACCTCTCCGCCACGCCGTTGTACTGCATCTCCCGCAACGGCAGCTGCGCGATCACGGAGGAGAGCGGGGGCAGGGTCTCGAGCATCACGGGCCCGGCATCGAAGACCACGTCGCACATGCCGCTGGGCAGTGCCCGGCTCAGGACATCGAGGTCCACGTCCTGGAGCATCGTGGTGGCGTGATCCTCCGGGGAGAGCACGACGACGTCCCCGCCCTGTGCCGCCACAGCCGCGGTGACGGCGTCCTCCTGCTCCGTCTTCCACCCGCCCGTGAGCAGCACGGAGCCGTCCACGAGCTGAGTGAGCGCGGGCGAGCACACCTGCCAGCGGCGGGCCGTCCAGTTCTCGTCCCGGATCACCTCCAGGAACCCGAGGGCCTGCAGGTGGCCCACGAACCACTCTTCGAAGCGCTCGGAGTCCTCCAGCTGACGCGCCACGATGGACAGGCTCGAGCGCTTGCCGCCGCCCAGGAACGTGAGGGCGTCCTTCAGCGGCGCCCACGAGCCGGGGTACTCACCCTCGTCCGGGCCGATGAACTGCAGCGCCTCCACGGAACCGGTCTGGCCCACCGCGGAGAGCTTCGTCAGCCGCCCGGGGTAGCGCTTGGTCAGACCGCAGAACTTGCAGCGCCCGAAGACCCACGCGGCCTTCGCCTTCGGATCCATCGGGGGAAGGACCACCTTGTGCTTGCCGGTAACCATGCAGGAGACGTCCGGCGCGGCGGGCAGCTCGTTGCTGCGCTCCGGGAACATCTGGCCCTCGGCGGACTCCCAGCCCGGGACCTCGGGCACCTCGGCGGTCGCGGCGTCGTCGTCCTGCCCCCAGGGGTCCATGTTGTCGAAGGAGCCCTGGACGTACTCGTCCGGGAGCTCGTCCCGGGTGACGGCGGTGACGGGCCACAGTGGCTCCTGCGCCACGTGCACCATCTCGCCCTCGTAGCCCAGCGAGCGCTGCGTGATGTAGTACGAGCTGTCCCTCACACGGAACTCGAGGCGCTGCTTGACGGTGCGCCCGGCACGCAGCACGAGCGTGTAGTCGTTGGGCTTCAGGCGCCCGTCCGGCAGCGCGAGCTCGGTGCGTCCCAGGCTCACCTGGAAGGGGGGCACGCGCGACGGGGTCAGCTTGGTGCTCACGAGCTTGAACGAGTGCGGGTTGCGCCACTCGCACTCGACCGACAGGGGGTCGTCACTGTCGGAGGTCACGGTCAGCTGCGGTGGGCGCAGTGCCGAGAAACGGTCCACGTCACCGGGGATCCGCAGGCCGCCGGAGAGTGTCATGGCAGGCACCAGTCGCGGGACGAGCGCCGAGAAGTTGTCGTTCACTGTCAGGGCGGGGTCCCCGGCACGCAGCACCTGGACGTCGTCGAACAGCACCCAGCCCTCCGCCACGCCATTCTCGCCCGGGCCCACCACGCGGTAGTCCGGCGACGCGGAGTCGTCCAGGATCGCGCGGATCTGCTCCACCCATTCCGGCTCGTTGCGCACCATGATCCGGCACGGCCACGCGGCGGGCACGTGGTCCACGGACAGGAAGGTGTCCGAGTAGGCGTCCTTGGCGAAGACGACGACGGGGCGTGGGTTGCGCGTGAGCGTCAGCTCCCCCGCCGTGACGGTGAGCTGCCCGGAGAGCAGCGTGTCGCTGGTCATGCGGGCGCTGTACGCGGAGATGCCGAGGAAGGCGTCTCCGATGTAGGACAGGAACATCGTGCGCGGCCCGGCGGTGGTCGCGAGGTCAACCTCGCGTCCCGGGACGAGCCGCTTGGGCACCACGAAGCCCAGCTCGTACACGGGGTTGCCCACGTAGTCCGTACCGTCCGAGAGGGACAGCTCCGGGCTGCGCGTGCCGAGGTGGCGCGTGCCGCGAGTGGCCGCCGCGGCGTCGTCGTCCGGAGCAGACTCCCACGCGGCCAGCTGGGCCAGCGCCACCTGCAGGGCGGGATCGCGCGTGAGCGGGTTGGACCAGATGCTGCGCATGCTCCTGGACACGTCCGTGTCCGCGATGTCGAGCCAGAAGTCGATGTAGATGCCCAGCTCACCCGCGCTGAGGCCCTGCGCCGTGGTCAGCTCGAGGTCCTCGAAGACCTGGTGCAGCTGGCGCAGCTCCGAGGGCCCGAACAGCGTCTGGGAGAGCGCGAGACCCACCGGGCGGTGGTTGACGGCGTACGCCGAGGGCAGGCCCAGCTGGCCGTCGAAGGCCTCGAGCCAGTAGCGCAGCGCGTCCCAGTAGGTCTCGGAGTCCTTGCGCACGGACGCCTCGAGCGCCTTGACGTTGTCCTGCCCGGCCTGCAGCAGCACCGCGAGCGGGAGGTAGAAGCTGGACACGGACTTCTTGCCCGTGCGGGCCGCGAGCGCGGACATGTGCCGGCCCGCCAGTGAGAGCAGTGCGAGCAGCGCCACGATGGGCGGAGGGCCGATCTTCGTGAGGTCCTCGAGCTGGCGCCGGGACATCCGGTACCAGACCTCGGTGAGCTTGTTGAAGGCGTCGAACACGGAGCGGCGGGAGCCGTCCGTGACGAGCAGGGGCGTCACGGAGTCTGCGAGCGCACGCAGGGTCGAGGGGCCGTCCAGCCCGAACTCCGAGCCGATCTGCTCGAGCATCTTCTCGTCCAGGTCCAGCTGGACGAGGTCCCCCGCGCGCCTGGGGCCGAAGAACGCGCGCGCCACGGCGTCGTTCCAGCGCAGGTACTCGACCTCCTGGGGTCCGGATGCAATTGCGTGGTCCCCAGTGTGGAAACCGGCAGCGTCAGCCACAAATCCTCCGTCTGCGCCGTACGGCGCTCGGTCATCGTCACAGTCGTCCCAATTATAGGTTCCCGGCGGCCACGCGCTCACGGGCCGCCCGCCCGTCCCCGGAAGGGCCGATGCCGCGGGCGCGCGCCGTGCGTGCCCGCCCGGCGTCGGGCCGGACGGTACGGTAGACGCCATGGTTGGTGCTGCGCAGTTCCCGGACGCCCCTCTGCCCGGTGCGGATCCGGACTGGCGCAGCGAGCTGTCCCTCATCGTGCCCCGCTCCGGCGGGGGCAGGGTCGTCGCGGACCCGGACTCCGGTCCCGCCGCGGCGCTCGAGCTCGACCTCGTCCGCGTGCAGAACCGGGCCCCGAAGGCGTGGCAGAAATCACCCGGGGAGATCCCTCTGACTCTCTCCGCGAGGCCCGTGGTGCGGGGACGCCGCGGCTGGGTGCGCTCCGGGATCGACTGGTCGAACCTGGGCTCCAACGCCCGTTCCGGCGTGCTCGACGACGACCAGCTGGACTGGTTCGAGGAGCTGAGGACGCTCGCTGAGTCCCACCGCGGCAGCTACGCCGCGGACCGCTACCAGCTGCGCCTGGAGCGCTACACCTCACCCCTGCTGTGGCCGCTGCTCGCGCGCGCCGAGGCCCTCGGCATCCCGCTGGTCTCCCGGGGCACGGGTGCCCCCGTGGTCCTGGACCCCGCGGGCCGCTTCGAGGTCCGCGTGGACCCGGGCGAGAACGGGGAGCTGCGCCTGCACCCGCAGGTCGTGGTGGGCGAGAAGGAGATCCCCCTGCGCTGGACGCGGATCATCGGCCACCCCGGCCACGGCCTCTTCTACCCGCAGGCGACCCCCGAGGCCCTCGACGCCGCGGAGGACCTCAACCAGTTCCCGTTGCACCTCGTGGCGCTCGGCACGCGCCTGAACCAGCAGCAGCGCTCGTTCCTGGACCGCGCCGAGACGTTGACGGTGCCGCAGGAAGGAGTGGAGGAGTTCTTCGAGAGCTACTTCCCGCGCCTGCACCAGAGCATGCACGTGACCGCCGGGGAGGAGTCCCTGGTGCTGCCGCAGGTCGCGGACCCCGAGTTCGTACTCACCCTCCACCACGACGACCTCACCGAGCGTGTCGAGTGGGAGTGGGAGTACCAGAAGGGCCGCGAACGGGTGCGGCTGCCGTTCAGGCCCCTGGACCCGCTGGGGGACGAGGCTGTGGCGCGGGAGTCCGGCTGGGAGTCCTCCATGGTCCAGGCGGTGCACCGCAGGATCCCGGACCTCGACTTCCGGCGTGGCTCCTACGCCGCCGAGGATGCACTCACGCTGCTGCGCACCTGGCTCCCCCAGTTGCGCAGGATCCCGGACCTGCGTATCGAAGAGACCGGCGGGCGCCCCGCCTACGAGGAGGTCAACGAGCCCACGCAGATCACGGTCTCCACGGCGCCCACCGAGCACCACGACTGGTTCGGGCTGGGAGTGACCGTCCGCGTGGGCGAGCATTACCTGCCGTTCTCCGAGATCTTCCAGGCCCTGGACCGCGGCCAGGACGTCATGCTGCTGCCGGACGGCTCCTACTTCTCCCTGGACCGTCCTGAGTTCATCCGATTGCGGGAGCTGATCGCCGAGGCCCGGACCCTGCAGGAGGACAAGGGTGGACCCCTGAGCCTTAACCGGTACCAGAGCAGCCTGTGGGAGCAGTTCGAGGAGCTGGCCACGGACACCGAGCAGGCCGAGCAGTGGCGCACCGGCGTGCGCGCCCTCGCGCACCTTGACGAGATCCCCTCTCCGCCGGTGCCCCCGCAGCTGCAGGCCACGCTGCGCCCGTACCAGTACGAGGGGTTCCGCTGGCTGAGCTTCCTGTGGGACCACGACCTCGGCGGGATCCTCGCGGACGACATGGGCCTCGGGAAGACCGTGCAGACCATCGCGGCCGTCCTGCGCGCTGTGGAGCGGGACCCGGACCTCCCGCCGTACCTGGTGGTCGCCCCCACCTCCGTGGTGGCCAACTGGTCCGCAGAGCTGCGCCGCTTCGCCCCCTCCCTGAGCACCACGGTGCTCACGAGCACCAAGGACTCGGTGACCGACGCCGCGGCGCACTCCCACGTGGTGCTCACCTCCTACGCGCTGCTGCGCCTGGACGCCGAGGCCTACCAGGACGTGGACTGGGCCGGAGTGGTCATGGACGAGGCCCAGTTCGTGAAAAATCCGCGGACCAAGGCCTACCGCGCGGTCAAGAACCTGCGAGCCCGCACCCGCCTCGCCATCACGGGCACCCCCATGGAGAACAGCCTGTCCGAGCTGTGGTCCCTCCTCTCCCTCACCGCTGCGGGCCTGTTCCCCTCGCGCAAGCAGTTCACGGAGCACTACCAGCGGCCCATCGAGCGCGCCATGGACTCAGACGCCCTGGCCAGGCTGCGGGCCCGGCTGCGCCCGTTCATGCTGCGGCGCACCAAGGCGGACGTGGACCTGCAGCTGCCCCCCAAGCTCGAGCACGTGCTGCCGGTGGGTCTGAACCCGGAGCACCGTGCCGCCTACGACCGCAGGCTGCAGCGCGAGCGCGCCAAGATCCTGGGGCTGCTGCGGGACTTCGACCGCAACAGGTTCACCATCTTCCAGTCGCTCACCACGCTGCGGATGCTCGCGCTGGACCCAGCGCTCGTGGACCCCGAGTCCACCGCGGCGTCCTCCAAGCTGGACGTGCTCTTCGAGCAGCTTCCGCAGCTCGTCCAGGAAGGCCACCGGCCACTCGTGTTCAGCCAGTTCACCAGCTTCCTGAAGATCGTCGCGGACCGTCTGGACGAGGCCGGGATCGCATACGCCTACCTGGACGGCAGCACCCGGGACCGTGCGGGCGCCCTCGAGACGTTCCGCAGCGGCCGCGCCCCCGTGTTCCTCGTGAGCCTCAAGGCCGGCGGCTTCGGCATCAACCTCACCGAGGCGGACTACTGCTACCTCCTGGACCCGTGGTGGAACCCCGCCGCGGAGAACCAGGCGGTGGACCGCACCCACCGGATCGGGCAGACCAAGAAGGTCATGGTCTACCGGATGGTCGCGGAGAACACGATCGAGGAGAAGGTCATGGAGCTGAAGACCCGCAAGGCAGACCTCTTCAGCGCCGTGCTCGACGACGAGCGCGTGTTCTCCGCAACCCTGAACGCGGACGACATCCGCTCGCTCGTCGGAGTCTGAGCCGGCAAGTTCGGGCTCCCGAAAGCACCTCCCGCGGCCCCGCGCGTAGGATCCCCAGTCATGCCACGAACCACCACGCCGTCGTCCACGCCGCCCGAGACCCACGAGCCGACTCCCACCCAGATCCGCCGCTGGCGCCACTACCTCGCGGACGAGCTCGCGGAGGCCGCCACCTACGAGCACCTGGCCCGCCACAGCTCCGGGCGCCACGCTGAGATCCTGCACAGCGTGGCGGAGGGCGAGGGCCGCCACGCGGAGCACTGGCGCCGACTGCTCGGACCCCACGCGGAGAAGACCGTGCGCCCGGCACTGCAGGCGCAGCTGCTGATGTTCCTGGCCAAGCACGTGGGCTCCGTCTTCGTGCTCGCCCTGCTGCAGCGCGCCGAGTCCCGTTCCCCGTACCGGGAGGACCCGGACGCCACCGACGCCATGGCGGCGGACGAGGCCGTGCACGAGGAGATCATCCGGGCACTCGCCACGGACGGCCGCACCCGGCTGTCCGGGAACTTCCGCGCGGCGGTGTTCGGCGCGAACGACGGCCTGGTCTCGAACCTCGCGCTCGTGATGGGCGTGGGCGCCACGGGCACCTCGAGCTCCATGGTGCTCTTCTCCGGGGTGGCCGGCCTGCTCGCCGGCGCGCTGTCCATGGGCGCGGGCGAGTTCGTGTCCGTGCGCTCCCAGCGCGAGCTCCTGGACGCCTCGCAGCCCACGCAGGTCACGCTGGAGGTGGCACCCTCCCTGGACCTCGATGCGAACGAGCTCACCCTGATCTACCGGGCCCGTGGCATGAGCGAGGAGGCCGCCGAGCACCGCGCGGCAGAGCGTCTCGGCTACCACGACTGCGACTGCGACCCCTCGCTGTCCTTCCAGGACGAGCGGGCGCGGCTCGCGCTGGCCACGGACGACGACGCCCCGGCCGCGGGGGAGAACCAGGCCCTCGGCACGGACCTGGGTGCGGCGGCCTCCAGCTTCTGCTTCTTCGCCTCCGGCGCCATCATCCCGATCCTCCCGTACCTGTTCGGCCTGAGCGGCTGGGTGGCGATGGCCGTGGGCATGGCACTCGTGGGCCTGGCGCTGCTGGTGACTGGCGGATTCGTGGGCCTGCTCTCCGGCGCCTCTCCGCTTAAGCGGGGACTGAGGCAACTCGGGATCGGCTACGGCGCGGCAGTGGCCACCTACCTGCTGGGGCTGGCGTTCAACACGGGGACCGCCTGAAACGGTCTCGCCGCTTCGCGCGGGCTACCACCTCCCGCTTGTCCCCTCTAGTGCCCACATTTTTATCAGTTATCCAGGGCATAGGTCAGTCTTCGCCTTCGCTAATCATGTCCGGCCGAAAAGATCTGATCGTTTGCCCTAGTCAGAGGCCTATTGAGCCGGAAAATGGTCGCCGCGAGCCCCCTCCGCGATATCACACTGCGAGTTGGCAGAAAGTGTATGCAAAATCACAAGCTCCGAGTAATCTGAGAAATTCGGATATTCTGAGGGCGTGGTTCTACGAACCACCGCAACGGGAGACTTCGCGCAGGGAAATCGCCACACCTGCACTGGGGGGTGCACTGTGGCAGATGCTGTGCGTCGGTAGCCGCTCAGCCCACGGCTTGATCCCGTTGAGGCGTTATCGCCTGCCGGTGGCCGCTGGTTCTCTGACAGAGGCGCACCTCTCCCCGCGCCGGACGGGCTCCTACCGTCCGCTCTCGCGGCCACCGGTCGACAACGCCCCCGCGGCTCCCCGAAGGGCCGGTTTCTTGGGGCCCACAAGCATCCCGAGACACGTCATCATCCCACCGACGGGCAGAGCACCGAATCGGGCAGGTCCCGGAATGGGCAGCCGCCCGGGACGCGCGAGGTCCGGGGGACGATAGGATCAGCTGCGGCCGCGCCACCGGACGAGTGGTCTGACGAGCCGCACCGTGACCCACCCTGACCCAGGAGCATCCCCTCATGTCTGCCCAGACGGCCGCGCCCGACGAGCACATCCTGACCGCCCACTGCCCCGAGGCGTACGGCCTTGTCAGCGCCGTGGCCTCCAACCTCACCGGCCAGGGATGCGACATCTTCGACGTCAAGCACTTCTCCGACCGCCACAACAACGAGTTCTTCATCCGCTGCCACACGATCAGCGAGCCCGGGACAGTGACCACGGAGTCGCTCATCGAGGGCTTCCGCCCCGTGGCGGAGAAGCACCGGATGGACTTCCGATTGGTGGATGCGCGCAAGAAGACCAGGGTTCTCGTGATGGTCTCCAAGATCTCGCACTGCCTCGTGGACCTGCTGCACCGCGCCCACGTGGGCTCCCTGCCCGTGGAGATCGTAGCGGTGGTGTCCAACCACACGGACCTGCGCCCGCTCGTGGACCTCTACGAGGTGCCGTTCCACCACGTTCCCGTCACCCGGGACACCAAGCCCCGGGCGGAGACCCAGCTGCTCGAGTTCGTGGACGCCTACGACGCCGAGCTGGTGGTCCTCGCCCGCTACATGCAGATCCTCTCGGACGAGCTCACCCAGCAGCTCACCGGGCGTTGCATCAACATCCACCACTCGTTCCTGCCCTCGTTCAAGGGTGCCAAGCCCTATCACCAGGCGTACGAGCGCGGCGTGAAGATGGTGGGGGCCACCGCCCACTACGTCACCCCGGACCTCGACGAGGGCCCCATCATCGCCCAGCGTGTGATCCCCGTGGACCACGCCCACGCCCCGGAAGACCTTGTGGCGGTGGGCTCCGAGGCGGAGACCCAGGCCCTGTCCCGCGCAGTGAAGTGGCACACCGAAGGCCGCGTGGTGGTCTCCGGCAACCGCACCATCGTGCTCGCCTGAGCCGTTCCACAGACGAACGACGCCGCTCCCCACCGAGGTGGCAGTTTCTAGTGGTCCTCGCAACGCCCTGAATTTTTGGGGAGTTGCGAGGACCATGGCGTCTCATGAGGTGAAGGACGCGTTCTTCCAGGCACTGGAGCATCTGGAGGGCAGCATCACTGCTGCC
>NZ_RBMB01000028.1:0-36044 GCF_003989485.1 Kocuria sp. HSID17590
GTTTCCGGTGGTTATAGCGTGGGGGAAACGCCCGGTCCCATCCCGAACCCGGTAGCTAAGACCCACAGCGCTGATGGTACTGCACTCGGTAGGGTGTGGGAGAGTAAGTCACCGCCGGAATTCACGTCAGGGTTGAGGCCCCACACCGTTTGGTGTGGGGCCTCCCCGCATTTAACACCCACGCCAGGATGTCACCCGGGCTCGGAGCACACTGCTTCGAGCCCTTCGTCGTGTGCGGGCTAGATGTTGTGGGGCATGAGGTTCTTGTCACGGGTGCGTTGGTGAGATGAGGAACGGGCTCCTCGCCACAGGATGGAGGTTCCTACACAAACATCCGCACGAAAGAGCCCGTTCATGACCCACGTTAACGCACCCCTGACACCGACCGGCCGGCTGCGCATGGTATTGCGCCACATCGAGGACGGGATCCCCAAGGCCCACGTGGCCGCCGAGTTCCGCGTCAGCCGGCCCACGGTGGCCACCTGGGTGGCCCGCTACCTCGCGGCCGGCGAGACAGGTCTGGTTGACCGCCCCTCGATTCCGCGGCGCAGCCAGCAGCGCACCCCGGCAGTGGTCGTGGAACTGATCGAGTCCCTGCGCCGGGAGCGGAAGTGGTCGGCCCGGCGTATCCACCACCACCTGCTCGGGCTCGGCCACCAGTTGCACCTGCGCACCGTGGGCCGGTGGCTGCACCGACTCGGTATCTCCCGGCTGCGTGATCTGACCCCGGCCGGCGAGAACGCCCGCAGGACCCCGGCGCGGATCCGCGCTGCGTGGCCCGGGCATATGGTCCACCTGGATGTGAAGAAGGTCGGCAAGATCCCCGACGGTGGCGGCTGGCGGACCCACGGCCGCGGTAGCGCCCAGGCGTTGAAGTCCAAGCGCGGGCCGGGGGCGAGGGTCGGCTACACCTACCTGCACTCTGCCGTGGACGGCTTCTCCCGTGTGGCCTACACCGAAGCCCTCGACGACGAGAAAGCGGTGACCACGATCGGGTTCTTCGCCCGGGCCAGAACCTTCTTCGCCGCCCACGGGATCCACAGGATCCACCGGGTCGTGACGGATAACGGGGCCAACTACCGAGCCCGGGACTTCACCCGCACCGTGAAAGCCCTGGCCTCCCGCCACCAGCGGATCCGTGCCTACACGCCGCGGCATAACGGGAAGGTCGAACGCTACAACCGGCTACTGGTCGATGAGGTGCTCTATACCCGCACCTACACCAGCGAACACGCCCGACGCACCGCGGTGGCGGTCTGGGTCAATCACTATAATTACCACCGACCCCATACCGCCTGCGGCGACCAGCCCCCGGCCTCACGCACCCCGGACCGTGTCAACAACGTCACGCCCTCTTACAGCTAGAAGGGTGGCGGGAGGGGCCCGGAGCACAACGCTCCGGGCCCATCGTCGTCTCCGGGCTAGGCGGGTGGCGGGAGGGGGCCAGGGCGAGGCGGTGCGGGCCCCCGGCTTCGTGCGGGTAGGGGCGTACATGTTACGTCTTGGTGTACAGGACGAGGAAGGCCCTTCGGGGTGGGCACCACAACTGGTGCACCACCCCGCAGGGCCTTCGTTTCGTTCTGGGTGATTCCAGGCTGCCAGTGCTCACGCTCACGCCCCGTGGCCGGTTCGGAGGTCTCGCTGCATGTACCACGGCGGTTTTATCCCGTGATCCCTTCGTGCCGCTCATGGATGCCACCTCAGGCCCGCTGACAGGCGCAGACATGTCCGCGGGGAGCCGTTGGCCTGCACACGGGTCGGCTTACGGTCTCCGGATTGTTCCGGATTGCTCCGGTCTGCTCAGACGCGAATTGCGCGGGGTGGGGATGGTTCCGGCTGAAAGCGGTGAGATGACTGTGGCGCGCCGTCCACGGGGGTCGGCGCGCCACGGGGCGACGTGAATGGACTGAGCCTATGCGGCGGTCTCCACCGGGGCGTTGCGCAGGGTCCCGTCCTTGCCGCGCAGGAGGCGGTCCATGACGGAGGCGATGGCGCCATCGCCGGTGACGTTGCACGCGGTGCCGAAGGAGTCGATGGCCACGTAGGTGGCGATCATCAGGCCCACAGCTGTCTCGTCGAAACCGAGGGTGGACTGGAGGATGCCTACGGCCGCCATGATCGCGCCACCGGGAACTCCGGGCGCCGCCACCATGGTGACGCCCAGGAGGAAGATGAACCCGATGTACTGCCCCGTGCTGATGGGCATGCCGGAGATCGTCATGATGGCCAGCGAGAACAGGACGATCTTCATGGTCGACCCGGAGAGGTGGATGGTTGCACACAGGGGAATGGTGAACCCTGCCACACGGTCGTCCACACCGTTCTTCTTCGTGCACGCGAGGGTGACGGGGATGGTGGCGGCGGACGATGCGGTGCCCAGCGCCGTCGCGTAGGCGGGAGCCATGTTCTTGAGCATGACGAACGGGTTGCGATGGGCCACGAGGCCGGCGATGCAGTACTGGATGACCAGGATGACGATCGTCATGATGAACGCGAGGATGACCACTCGCAGGAACGTGGTGATGACCAGGACGATCTGCCCGTTCATCGTGAGGCTCAGGAACATGCCGAAGATGTAGACCGGCAGCAGGGGAATGATGACCTTCTCCACCACGCGCATCACGATGGTGCGCAGCTCGCTCAACCCGTCGTGCAGCACGTTGCCCTTGATGAGCGTGATGCCCACACCGAGGCAGAATGCGAGGACGAGTGCGGTCATGACGTCGAACACGGGCGGCATGGTGATCTCGAAGTACCCGGAGAGCGCGTGGTCCTCGGGGTTCTCCAGCCCGTTGACCGTTCGCTCACCTCCGAGCAGCCACGGATAGGTGGATTTGGCGACCAGGAAGGCGAGCAGCCCCGCGAAGATCGTGGAGCCGTACGCAATGGCCGCGGTCACCGCCAACCACTTGCCGGCGCCGCGACCGAGGTCGGCGATGGCCGGGGTGACGAGTCCCACGATGATGAGCGGGATCAGGAAGCCGAGGAACTGGCTGAAGATGCCGTTGAAGGTCATGAAGACACGGGCGAACCACTCGGGCAGAAACAGCCCGACGACGACACCCAGCACGATGGCCACGAGCACCCGCACCAGCAGGTTCTTGGAAAGGGATCTCAAACGCATGGTTCATTATCACCGGAGGGAGGGCCTCGGCCCTCCGCGGAGGCGTGGGCGTGGCGTCGCGCCTGCCGAGGGATTGGTCTCTCTCTCACGGAACCCGCGTGGAACCTCATGACTAGGGCCCGGAAGGCGGAGGCAGCGTGAGCTCCTGAGGCAGGGAGTTCCGGCATTGGGAGGGCTGCCCGCCGCGTTTGTAGAATGCTCAGCAGAGCAGTGGGCGTCGCAACAGGTCGAGGCCCGTCACGGTGTGGCCTCGTGCCACGGTAGGAGACACCCCTTGAGCGATTCTGATCAGCACGGCTCCCACGATGGCGACGACCGCCGGCACGACAGCAGCAGGGACGACCGCGGGTTCTCCCGCGGTCGTCGCGACGACGGCGCTCGTGACGGTCAGCGCCGCGACGGCGGGTACCGGGGCGGTCGTCAGGACGGCGCGGGGCGCGGTCGGGACGACTCCCGTGGTGGCTACCGGGGTGGGGGAGAGCGGACGGACCGCGATCGGGGCCGTCGTGAGGGCGGCTTCGGCGACCGCCGTGACGAACGTCGTCGCGATGACCACTCCGGCGGCGGCTACCGCGACGGCGGCAACCGTTCGCAGGGCGGCGGGTACCGGGGTCGCGATGACCGCGGATCGGGCTACCAGGGCCGCAACGACCGTGGCGGGTACCAGGACAGGCGCGACGACCGCGGTGGCTCCGAGCGCCGCTTCGACCGGGGGTCCGAGAGCGACGCGCGTCGGGGCAGCTACCGGGGAGACCGCGACAACCGCCCCGGCGGCGTCGGAGGACGCGACCGCACGACCGATCGTGGAGCCGGCTCCCGTGGGTTCGACCGTCGCGATGACCGCGGCGGCCGTTCGACGGACCGGGGATTCGGGCGTGACGACCGCCGGGGTGCGAGTCGGTCCGAGGATCGCAGGGGCGGTTACGAGCGTCGTGACGACCGTGGCGGCCGTTCGGAGAACCGCAGTTTTGACCGGTCCGACCGTCGCGAGGGTGGTTTCTCGGGTGGGAACCGCCAGGACGACCGTTCCGGGGACCGGGGATACAGCCGGGATCGTCGGGACGACCGTGGTGGCCGTCGCGAAGGCGGCTTCTCCGGCGGGAACCGTCGTGACGACCGGGCCGGGCGTCCGGACAGCCGTGGATTTGGCGGGGACCGCCGTGACGACCGTCGTGAGGGTGGTTTCAGCGGGGGCAACCGCGACGGTGGCGGGCGCTCGGAGGAGCGTCGTGGTGGATACGACCGCCGGGATGACCGCCGGGGCGCCGGCTTCAGCCGTAATGACCGCGGGGGCGCGGGGCGTTCCGAGGACCGTCGGGGCGGGTACGAGCGTCGTGATGATCGTGGTGGCCGTCGCGAGGGCGGCTTCTCCGGCGGTAGCCGTCGTGATGACCGCGGCGCCCGTTCCGGTGACCGCAGCTACGGCCGTGATGATCGTCGCGGCGGCTTCACTCGCGACGATCGCCGGGATGACCGTCGCGGCGGGGACCGGGTCCGCGACGACCGCCGCGGGGCCGCCCGGGGTGGTGATGGCGGGCGCTTCGAGCGTGAGGACCGCCGTCGCGGCCACGACGACGGTCAGCCGCGCTTCGTCGCCCCGGACATCGATGCGGATGTGACCGGCCGCGAGATCGACCGCGTGACCCGCCACGAGCTCGACGCGCTCGAGCCGGGCAATGCCGAGCGCGTCTCCAAGCACCTGGTGATGGCCGCGCGCTACGTGGACGACGACCCCGAGTTCGCCCTGGAGCACGCCAACGCGGCGGTCCGCAAGGCCGGCCGGATCGGCGTCGTCCGGGAGACCGCGGGCGTCGCCGCCTACGCGGCGGGAGACTATGCCCTGGCGCTGAAGGAGCTGCGCACGCACCGACGCATCTCCGGCTCGCAGGAGCACCTGCCCATGATGGTCGACTGCCAGCGCGCCCTCGGCCGGGCGGACAAGGCTCTCGAAGAGGCGACGTCCGGCGCCGCCGACTCCCTGGACGCGGAGGCCAAGGCCGAGCTCGCCATGGTGGTCTCCGGCATCCACGCCGACGCTGGTGACCATGCCGCCGCGCTCGCGGCCCTGGAGATCCCGCAGCTCGACAAGAACCGCGGCTTCTCCTACAGCCCCAAGCTCTTCCGGGCCTACGCGGAGGCGCTGCGTGCCGTGGGCCGGGACCAGGAGTCGATGTCCTGGGAGCGGCAGGCCATCGTGGCCGAGGCAGCCCTCGGCATGGGCCAGTTCTCCGAGCCGGAGATCGTGGACCTCGGTGACGACCTGGACGAGGACGAGGCCGAGCGCACCGTTCGCGAGGCGCAGAGGCGGCACAGCGTGGGCGGTCCCGAGGACGCCGCCGAAGGCGGGCGCTCCGAGGGCGGTACCGAGCACCACGACCGTTCCGGCCGCGAGGAAAGGGCCGGGCGCGGCGACGACGTCAGCCAGGGGCACGACGGCGCGGCGCACCACCGCGCCGAGGGCCCGGTGTCCGAGGCCGCTGCGGCAGAGGACGGGCTCGATGTGCAGCCGGGCTCCAACAATTTGACCACCAGCGTCCAGGGCAGTCCTGATTTGGACGGCTACCGGGAGGACGCCGATGGCGAGGAAGCAACTGCCACCTCGCTGCACGGTGCTGCGGTAGCCGCGTCCATCGACGGGCCCGGCGACGACGAGCCCTCGGACGACGAGCCCGGGACCGGATTTGCGGGTGACGACGAGTCCGGTGACGAGGACGTGGAGGGCGAGTTCGGCGAGGTGCCGGCCGACGGCGCGTACGGGTACGCGTCGGAGAGCGGGGCCGGTGCGGACGAGCTCGACCACGACGCCGTCGACGACGATGCGCGTGACGGTCGCGGCGCGAGCGAGGCGGCAGACACTGCGCACCGGGAGAACCTCGATGACTGATCGGGCCGGAGCGGAGCAGGACCGCCCCCTCGTGGAGCGGTTCGACGCCCTGCTGTGCGATCTGGACGGCGTGGTCTACGCGGGTCCCCACGCCATCGACGGGGCTCCTGAGTCGTTGCGCCGTGCCCGCGAGGACGGGCGCGCCGTGATGTACGTGACGAACAACGCGTCCCGCCCGCCCGCCGCGGTGGCCGAGCACATCACCTCGCTGGGCGCCCCCACCACGGTCGAGGACGTGGTGACCTCCGCGCAGGCCGCCGCCGCGCTGCTCGCAGACCGGCTCGCGCCGTCCGCGCGCGTGCTGGTCACGGGGGCGACGGCGCTCGCGGACGAGATCCGCGCCGTCGGGCTCGTGCCGGTGCGCACCCAGGGGGAGGAACCCCACGCGGTCGTGCAGGGCTTCGACCCGCACCTCGGGTGGGAGGAGCTCGCCGAGGCGGCGTTCACCCTCGCGGACGACTCCGTGCTGTGGTGCGCCACCAACACGGACCGCACGATCCCGCGGGAGCGAGGCATTGCACCGGGCAACGGGACCCTCGTGGCCGCGGTGGCCGAGGCGACCGGGCGGGAGCCGCTCGTCGCGGGCAAGCCCGAGGCACCGATCTTCCGGGAGGCGGCGGAGCGTGTGGGTGCTGCGCGACCCGCGGTGGTCGGCGACCGGCTGGACACGGACATCCTGGGCGCGCACAACGCGGAGATGGAGAGCATCGAGGTCCTCACGGGCGTGGACGGACCCACCACCGTGATCGCGGCGTGCCCCGAGCAGCGGCCCACCTATCTTCTCGGCACTCTGAGGGAGCTCTTCGAGCCGTACCCCTCCGTGAACGTGGAACGTCAGGAGGGGCGGGTGAGTGCGAGCTGCCGCGAGGCGCGCGCGGAGGTGGAGAACGGCGTCGTCGTCGTGACCGCACCGCAGGACGACCTCGACGGCTGGCGCGCGGCGTGTGCCGCCTGGTGGGCCGAGAACCCGCACGAGGCCGCCGAGCCCACCGTCCAGTGGCAGGACCCCGCATGAGCGAGGAACGTGCGGAGCTGTCCGGCGCAGAGATGCTCGATACAGGTCTGCCCGGTACCGAGCCGGGGGATGCGCAGCTGCCGACTGGGGGATTGCCCGCCACGGAACTGCAGACCCCCGAACTGCAGTCCCCTGACCTTCGGGACCCGGAACAGGGGGCCACGGAGCCGCCGCGCACCGGTCTGGATCCCGTGGACCGGGTGCTGGCCCGTGAGGCGGAGATCGCCGAGCTGCCCGTCACTCAGCGCGCGGCAGCCTTCGAGGCGCTGCACACCGAGCTCGAGCGGATTCTGGAGGAGCGTCCCGGATCGCTGCCCTCGGGACTGACCGGGGGAGCCGGGATGCCCGGCGATGCGGGCCAGCAGCGCGGTCCGAACGAGGGCGGCGCCCACGGACACGCCCGGTCGGCACGGTAGACCGTGGTGCCTCGTCTCGACCGTGAGGTGACCGAACGCGGTCTCGCGCGTTCCCGGACGGTGGCTGCCGTCCGAATCAAGGAGGGTCGTGTCCGGGTCAACGGTGCCGTGGCCGTGAAGCCGTCGGCGCTGGTGGATTCCGCGGACGAGATCGCCCTGGAGGCGTCCACCGAGGACGAGTACGTGAGCCGCGCGGGACACAAGCTCGTGGGAGCGCTGGAGCGCTTCGCGGACGTGGACCCCACGGGGCTGCGCTGCCTGGATGCGGGGGCCTCTACCGGGGGATTCACGGACGTCCTGCTGCGCCGTGGTGCGCGGGAGGTCCTCGCCGTGGACGTGGGACACGACCAGCTCGTCCCGCAGCTGCGCGAGGACCCACGGGTGCGCGTGTTCGAGGGGCTCAACGTCCGCCACCTCGACCCGGTGCAGATCGGGGGACCGGCGGACCTCACGGTGTGCGACCTCTCCTTCATCTCCCTCACGCTCGTGCTCCCCGCGCTCGCGGGTGCCACGCTGCCCGGCGGGGACCTGCTGCTCATGGTCAAGCCGCAGTTCGAGGTGGGCGTGCACAACCTCTCCCGCACCGGCGTCGTGACCTCTGAGGCCGCGCGGGAGGCGGCCGTGCTGCGCGTGACGGCGTGCGCCGAGGACACGGGGCTGGAGGTTCTCGGCACGGCCCCGAGCCCGCTGCCGGGACAGGACGGCAACGTGGAGTTCTTCGTGCACTGCCGTCGCCCGGGCGCACCGAGCACGTCGGAGGGCTCGCGTAGTCTTGGCTGAGTCAGCCCACCGTGGGACCCGACCGCAGGAGGATGGACCCCCACCCGTGACCCGCAAAATCCTGGTGATGACCCACACGGGCCGCTCCGAGGCCAAGGACGCCGCCCGCCAGTCCTGCGAGCAGCTCTACGCCGCGGGGCTCGTGCCCGTCCTCTCGCGCCCGGACCTCGAGGCCCTGCGTGCGGACGGTTTCGGCCTGCCCCCGGTGGAGATCCTCGAGGAGGACGTCGCCCTGCGGGAGATCGAGATCGTCATGGTCCTGGGCGGGGACGGCTCCATCCTGCGGGCCGCCGAACTGGTCCGTGGGGTGGACACGCCCCTGCTGGGGGTCAACCTGGGACACGTGGGGTTTCTGGCGGAGTCGGAGCGCTCGGGGCTCAGCGAGACGGTCGAGGCGATCGTTGACGGGCGCTACACCGTGGAGCGCCGCATGGCCCTGGACGTGACCGTGTGGGAGCACCGGCGCAAGGTGCTGCACACGTGGGCCCTGAACGAGGCCTCCGTGGAGAAGGGCGACCGCGAGAAGATGATCGAGGTGGTCACGGAGGTGGACCGCCGGCCGCTGTCCACGTTCGGCTGCGACGGCGTGGTCATGGCCACCCCCACCGGCTCCACCGCCTACGCGTTCTCCGCGGGCGGACCCGTGGTCTGGCCGGAGGTCGAGGCGCTTCTCATGGTGCCGCTGTCCGCGCACGCCCTGTTCTCCCGCCCCCTGGTGATCTCCCCGCGGTCCATGATGGCCGTGGAGGTGCTCACCCGCACGGACGCGCGCGGAGTGCTGTGGTGCGACGGCCGCCGCACCGTGGACCTCCCGCCGGGCTCCCGCATCGAGGTGCGCCGCTCGGAGAAGTCCGTGAACCTCGCCCGCATGCACGCCACACCGTTCTCCGAACGGCTCGTGAAGAAGTTCGAGCTGCCCATCGCGGGCTGGCGGGGACCCATGCCGAGCGAGCAGGTCGAGGCCATGACCACCGCACTGCCGCTGGTGAAGCCCGCCACCAAGGTGGTCTCGCAGGACGAGCACCAGCCCAGGCTCACGGTGGGACGGGAGATCCCGCACCACGGCGATGCCCGGGACCATGGTGACGCCCGGGACCATGCGGAGACCACGTTCGCACCAGCCAGGGATACACCCTCCGCAGGAACCCCCGCCGCGGACCTGCCTGCACAGGACGCGCCCGATCAGGGCGCGAGTGCACCGCAGGATGCGGCTGGCGCCGCTTCTTCGGACGGCGGCACGGCCGGAACCGAACACCGTGAGGAGCCGCGCGCATGATCGAGGAGATCCACATCCACGACCTCGGCGTCATCACCGACGCCGTGCTGCCCCTGGGCCCAGGCCTCTCCGTGCTCTCCGGCGAGACCGGCGCGGGCAAGACCATGGTGGTCACCGCGCTGGGCATGCTGCTGGGCAACCGCGCGGACGCCGGCGCCGTGCGCTCCGGCAGCGCCAAGGCACTCGCCGAGGCCACGGTCAGGGTCCCCGCGGAGCACCCCGCCGTGTCGCTCGTGGAGGAGTCCGGGGGAACCGTGGACCGCGAGGACGTCGGACGTGCGCAGGAGGGGCTCGTGCTGCTGTCCCGGACGGTCTCCGCCGAGGGCCGCAGCCGCGCGCACGTGGGTGGCCGCTCGGCTCCCGTGGGCACGCTCGGTGCCGTGGGGGAGACCCTCGTGGCGGTGCACGGCCAGTCGGACCAGCTGCGCCTGAAGTCCCAGGCCGCCCAGCGCAAGGCCCTGGACGACTACGCGGGCCCGCCCGTCGCCCACGAGCTCGGGCTGTACCGGGAGAAGCTCGCCCGCTACCGCGGCGTCGTCGCCACCCTGCGCGCGGCCAAGGAGAACTCCCGTGAGCGGGCCCTGCAGGCGCAGAGCCTGACCACCGCGCTCGCCGAGATCGACGCCGTGGAGCCTATCCCGGGCGAGGACGTCCAGCTGGACGCGGAGAGCGAGAAGCTCACGAACCTCGAGGCGCTGCGCAGTGCCGCCCTGACCGCCCACACCGCTCTGAGCGGATCGGACGAGGACGACGCCGCGGGCGCGAACGCCGTCGCCATGCTGTCCCAGGCCCAGCAGGCACTGGAGAACGAGGCGGACGCGGACCCGGACCTCGCCGCACTCGCGGCCAGGGTGCGGGAACTGACCGTTGTCGCCGCGGACGTGGCCGCGGACCTCTCCGGGTACGCGAGCGGGCTCGACGAGGACGGCCCCGCCCGCCTCGCGGAGGTCGAGGCCCGGCGCAGCGCCCTGCGGCGGCTGACCAAGAAGTACGGCGCCACGATCGACGAGGTCCTCGCGTGGGCGGACGACGCCAGGGCCAGCCTCGAGAAGCTCGTGGTGGACCCGCAGCGGGAGGAGGAGCTGCGCGCCGAGGGGGAGGCGCTGCGCGCGGGGCTCGAGGAGCACGCCGCCACCCTGCTGTCCCTGCGCCGGGCCGCCGCCGAACGGCTCGCGGCCGCGGTGAGCGAGGAGCTCACGGCCCTGGCCATGCCCAACGCGACGCTGGTGGTGGCCGTGGAGCCCGCCGAGCGCTTCACCGACGACGGCCGGGACAGCATCGAGTTCATGCTCGCACCGCATGCCAGCGCGAGCCCCCGCCCGCTGGGCAAGGGCGCCTCCGGCGGTGAGCTCTCGCGCATCATGCTCGCCCTGGAGGTGGTGCTCTCAGAGGTGGACCCCGTGCCCACGTTCGTCTTCGACGAGGTGGACTCCGGCGTGGGCGGCAAGGCCGCGGTGGAGATCGGCCGCCGCCTGAAGATGCTCGCCCGCAACGTGCAGGTGCTGGTGGTCACCCACCTCCCGCAGGTGGCCGCCTTCGCGGACCAGCACGTGCTCGTCACCAAGTCCTCCGACTCCAGCGTCTCGGACGTGAAGGTCCTCACGCAGGAGGAGCGCGTGGTCGAGCTGGCGCGGATGCTCGCCGGCCACGAGGACTCGGACGCCGCCCGCGAACACGCCCGCGAGCTCATGCGGGACGCCACCGCATGAGCTCCCGCGCACCCCAGCTCCCCGCAACCCCCACTAGACACGAATGGTAGGCTCGAATCCCGTGGTGAATGCTCAGGACGCCGCCCACGAGGCAGGCACAGAAAAGAACAACGGCAAGGTGACCCAGCAGATCTTCGTCACGGGGGGCGTTGCATCGTCCCTCGGCAAGGGTCTCACCGCGTCCTCACTCGGAATGCTCCTGCGGGCACGCGGACTCTCCGTGACCATGCAGAAGCTGGACCCCTATCTCAACGTGGACCCGGGCACCATGAACCCGTTCCAGCACGGCGAGGTCTTCGTGACCGACGACGGCGCCGAGACGGACCTCGACATCGGGCACTACGAGCGCTTCCTCGACGAGAACCTCGACGCCTCCGCCAACGTGACCACGGGCCAGGTCTACTCCACCGTGATCGCCAAGGAGCGCCGCGGCGAGTACCTCGGGGACACCGTGCAGGTGATCCCGCACATCACGGACGAGCTCAAGCGCCGGATGCGCCGCCGCGCGGAGGACGAGAACGCTCCCGACATCATCATCACCGAGATCGGCGGCACGGTCGGTGACATCGAGTCCCAGCCGTTCATCGAGGCGGCCCGCCAGGTCCGCCAGGACGTGGGGCGGCGCAACGTCTTCTACCTGCACGTCTCGCTGATCCCGTTCATCGGCCCCTCCGGTGAGCTGAAGACCAAGCCCACCCAGCACTCCGTGGCCACGCTGCGCGGTCTGGGCATCCAGCCGGACGCCCTCGTGCTGCGCTGCGACCGGGACGTCCCGGACGCCATGCTGCGGAAGATCGGCAGCGCGTGCGACGTGGACCTGGACGCGGTGATCTCCTGCCCGGACGCCCCCAGCATCTACGACATCCCGAACACGCTGCACAGCCAGGGCCTGGACACCTACATCCTGGACTACCTGGGCCTGGACTACCGGGACGCCGACCTGCGGCAGTGGTCCCGCCTGCTCACGGCGGTGCACGAGCCCGACCACCAGGTGAGCGTGGCGCTCGTGGGCAAGTACATCGACCTCCCGGACGCCTACCTCTCGGTCTCCGAGGCGCTGCGGGCCGGCGGGTTCGCCAACAATGCCAAGGTCAACATCAAGTGGGTGGCCTCGGACCTGTGCGACACCCCCGAGGGTGCTCAGCGCGAGCTCGGCGACGTGGACGCGGTGCTCGTCCCGGGTGGCTTCGGCATCCGCGGCCTCGAGGGCAAGCTGGGCGCGCTGCAGTGGGCGCGCGAGCACAAGGTGCCCACGCTGGGGCTGTGCCTCGGGCTGCAGTGCATGGTCATCGAGTACGCGCGCGACGTCGTGGGCCTGCCCAACGCGTCCTCCACCGAGTTCGACCCCGAGACGGACACCCCCGTGGTCGCGACCATGGAGGAGCAGAAGCGCTTTGTCGAGGGCGCCGGGGACCTGGGCGGCACGATGCGCCTGGGCCTGTACCCGGCCGCGCTCGCCGAGGGCTCCGTGGTGGCCGAGACCTACGGCACCACCGAGGTCTCCGAGCGGCACAGGCACCGCTACGAGGTCAACAACGCGTACCGCGAGGCGCTCACGGGCGCCGGGCTGCGGATCTCGGGAACCTCTCCGGAGGGCACCCTGGTGGAGTTCGTGGAGCTGCCGCGCGAGGAGCACCCGTACTACGTGGCCACGCAGGCCCACCCCGAGCTGGCGTCGCGCCCCACCCGCCCGCACCCGCTGTTCGACGGTCTTGTGAAGGCCGCCCTGGAGCGCCGCGGGGTGCAGGCGGCCTCCTGAGACGAGGGCGGGTGCGGTGTTCCGCGCCCGCCCTTTCCAATTCACCGTCTTCCCAGTGAACCTGCTCATTCAGGCACACCGGATCTTCCCAGCGCACCGGCCCTTCCGCACGCGTCCGCGCGGCACCTCGTCGCGCGACGCACGCCTGGGGCGTCGCGCCTCCCGTCCCCCTTCCGAACGGAGTCACCGTGGAATTCACCGCCATCACTGCCGACCAGCTGCGGGACCGCCCGGATCCGCGACCGGTGGACGAGTCCGAGACCGTGCTGGACGGCGCCATCTGGAACGTGCGGCGTGAGACGTTCCGCATGGCGGGTCAGGAGAAGCCCCTGGTCCGGGAGTTCATCACGCACCCGGGCGCGGTCTCGATCGTCGCCCTCGACGAGCAGGACCGCATCCTGCTCATCAACCAGTACCGACACCCGGTGGGCATGCGCATGTGGGAGATCCCGGCGGGACTGCTCGACGTCGACGGCGAGCCCGCGCTCGACGCTGCTCAGCGGGAACTGGGCGAGGAGGCGGACCTCGTGGCCGAGCAGTGGGACACCCTCGTGGACTTCGACAACTCCCCGGGGTCCTCCGCGGAGGCCAACCGCATCTTCCTCGCCCGGGGACTCTCCGAGGTCCCCACCGGGGACCGCTTCGCCCGCGAGGGTGAGGAGGCAGAGATCGTGGCGGGTTTCGCGGACCTCGACGACGCCGTGGACGCGGTGCTCGCCGGCCGGATCGCCTCCCCGGCGGCGGCCCTCGGCATCATGGCCGCGCACACCGCCAAGGCCCGCGGCTGGCGCACGCTGCGCCCCGCGGACGCCGCCTGGCCCGCCCGTCCCGAGCTCGCGGGGTGAGCGAGGAGCGGTTGTCGGCGGACGGGCCGATCACGGAGCCTCTGCCCGTCATCCCGGAGGCGCTTCCGCAGAATGACCGTCCGCAGGACGCCCTCCCGCCCGAGGCCACCACGCGGGCACCGTCCGCCCAGGCCCAGGCCCAGGCCGAGAACCCGGACCACGGCCAGGACCAGGACTCGGGGCAGGCCCCGGATGAAGCCCCGAACCCGGAGCGGGACCTTGGGCAGGCCTCTAACTCGGAGCGGGGCCCGGGGCAGACCCGGAACCCGCAGCAGGACTCGGAGCGGGGCCGGAACACCCCGGTAACGGATTCTCCTCGGGGAGCCCAGCACGCTCCGGGCGCCGACGCGGCACCCGCCGAGGAATCCGCGCCGGAGCTGCGCCGCGCCGTCGGGCGGTACCTGGACCACCTGGTGGTGGAACGCGGATTGGCCGAAAACACGCTGGCGGCCTACCGCCGGGACCTCGCCCGCTATCAGCACCACCTCACGACCCGCGCTCCGGAGATCCGTGTGCCGCGGGACATCACCACGGACCACGTCAGGGCGTTCCTGCGGGTGCTGCGCGAGGGCGAGGACGGCCATCCGCCGCTGTCCGCCCGCAGCAGCGCGCGCGTGCTGGCCGCGGTACGGGGAGCACACGCCTTCTGGGCCACCGAGTCCACGGTGGACACCGACGTCGCCTCCCGGGTCAGCCCGCCCGTCCCGGGCCGCAGGCTGCCGAAGGCCATCGGAATCACCGAGGTCGAGAACCTGCTGGCCGCGCCGGACCCCGAGACGCCCACGGGGTTGCGCGCTCGCGCCTTCCTGGAGCTGCTCTACGCCACGGGAGCCCGCATCTCCGAGGCGGTGGACCTGGACGTGGACGACCTCGCCGGCCTGCGCGACGAGGAGCTCGCCCTGATCCGGGTCCACGGCAAAGGCGACAAGCAGCGGCTCGTGCCCGTGGGGTCCTTCGCCGTGGCCGCGCTGGAACGCTACCTGGTGCGGGCCCGACCCGAGCTCGCCCGCAACGGCAAGGGCTCCCCGGCCGTGTTCCTCAACGCGCGGGGCTCTCGGATCTCGCGGCAGACCGCCTGGAACATGGTCAAGGACGCGGCCCGGACCATCCACCGGGAAGAGGTCATCACCCCGCACACGCTGCGCCACTCGTTCGCCACGCACCTGCTGGAGGGCGGCGCGGACCTGAGGGTCGTCCAGGAGCTGCTCGGCCACGCGTCGCTGGCCACCACGCAGATCTACACGCGGGTCTCGGTGGAGTCGCTGCGCGAGGTCTACGCGACGTCGCACCCGCGCGCCCGCTGAGCCGGACCCGCGCCGGGTGCGTGAGTGCGGCGTCGTCACACGGGGTGCTCGTGGAGCACCGCGCTGCTTCAGTGAGAACCACGGGCTACCGTGAGAAGCATGCGAACACTCTCACGCCTGCCGCACGTCCTGCTCACCGCGCTGCTGGCCGGGGGACTGCTCGCGACGGGGGCGTCGCCCGCCTCCGCCGTGTCCGGGACCGGCAGCGGGATCGACCGGGAGTACCGCGCGCTGCCGGGCGCCTCCTCTTGGCTCGGCGACCCCGTCTCCGCCGAGCGGTGCGGGCTGCGCGACGGCGGGTGCTACCGGCAGTACCAGAAGGGCACCATCCACTGGTCGCCCACCACGGGGGCCCGAGCGCAGCGCGGCGGGATCCTCGCCCGCTGGCGGGCGGAGGGCTCGGAGCACGGCACCCTCGGGTACCCCGTGAGCCGGGAGGCGTGCGGGAAGAACGGGTGCGAGGTGCGCTACCAGCGCGGGCGCATCACCTGGACGGCCAAGGCCGGTGCCGTGGTGCACCGGGACGTGGACGCTGCGTCGAGCGCGTCGGTGGTCGTCAACAAGGAGCGACCGCTGGCACCGCGGACCTACGCGCCGTCCCCGCTGCGCACCGTGGGCGGGGGAGTGCAGCTGCGCGAGGACGCGGCCACGGCCTACCAGCGGATGAGCCGCGCGGCCGGTGCCCAGGGTGTCCACCTTGTGGCGCAGAGCGGCTACCGGGACTACGCGACCCAGGACGCGCTCTACCGCGGGTACACCGCCTCCCACGGACAGGCGACGGCGGACTCCCTCTCCGCGCGGCCGGGCTACTCCGAGCACCAGACGGGTCTCGCTGTAGACGTCGCCTCGCCCACCGGCGCCTGCACGCTGCTCGCGTGCTTCTCGGCCACGCCGCAGGGCCGGTGGATCGCGGCGCACGCCCACGAGTACGGGTTCGTCGTGCGCTACCCGCAGGGCCAGACGCCCAGCACCGGCTACGCCTACGAGCCGTGGCACCTGCGCTACGTGGGGCCCGCCACCGCGAAGAGCGTGAAGCGGAGCGGGCGGGCGAGCCTCGAGGCCTACCTCGGGCTCCCTGCCGCCCCGACGTACTGAGTGGGCGGGGACGCGGGCGCGGCGACCAGCGTGCACCGCGCGCCCGGAGCGCTTCAGGGAGGTGAACCCCGCCACGGAGGACAACGGCGCCCTGCTGCGGCGCAGGCGCGGTGACGCCGGGAGGTCGGAAGGCGCAGGAGGACGTGGCACGCGCTACTGAACCCTGGCACGAACGACGCCGTGCCCCGCGGAAGGCGGGACACGGCGTCGTCGTCGGAACAGGGGATCAGTCCAGGTGGCGCTCGTCCGGGCCGTTGTAGGCGGACAGCGGGCGGATCAGCGAGTTGCTGGCGCGCTGCTCCATGATGTGGGCGGTCCACCCCACGATCCGGGCGCACACGAAGATGGGCGTGAACGTGGGGATGTCGAAGCCCATGAGCCAGTAGGTGGGGCCAGCGGGGTAGTCCAGGTTCGGCTTGATGGACTTGGCCTCGTCCATGGACTTGGCCAGACCGTTGTAGAGGCCCAGGATCTCCTGGCGGTCGTAGTAGTCGAGCATGCGGAACAGGGCGTCCTGCATGGTGGGCACCCGGGAGTCGCCGTGCTTGTACACGCGGTGGCCGAAGCCCATGACCTTCTTCTTCTCGGCCAGGGCCTGGTCCATCCACTCCTTGGCGCGCTTCTCGGCCTCCTCGGCGGTCTCCTCCTTGCGGATGCCGAGCTCCTCGAAGGTGTGCATCACGGCCTCGTTGGCGCCGCCGTGCAGCGGACCCTTGAGGGCGCCGATCGCACCGGTGACCGCGGAGTGCAGGTCCGAGAGCGTGGAGGTGATCACGCGCGCCGTGAAGGTCGAGGCGTTGAAGGAGTGCTCCGCGTACAGGATGATCGACACGCGGAACGCGTCCACCACCTCGGGCGCGGCCTCTTCGCCGAAGGCCATCCAGAGGAAGTTCTGCGCGTAGTCGAGGTCCTCACGGGGCTCCACGGGCTCCTGGCCGTGCCGGCGTCGCTGGTCGTAGCAGACCACGGCGGGCATGACCGCGAACAGCTCCTGGGCCTTGGCCAGCTCGGCCTCGGGGGAGTTGTCCTCCGCGAGCGGGTGCTGCGCGCCGATCACGGACGCGGCGGTGCGGCACACGTCCATGGGGTGGCACGTGGTGGGCAGCTCGTCGATCACGCGCCGCAGCTCCGGTGTGAGGGCCCGGTGGGAGCGCTCGAACTCCTGGAAGGCACTGAGCTGCTCCGCGGACGGCAGCTCACCGTTCCACAGCAGCAGGGCGACCTCCTCCGCGGAGCACTTCTGGGCGAGCTCCTGCACGGGGTAGCCCCGGTAGAGCAGGGAGTTGGTCTCGGCATTGACCTTGGACACGGCGGTGGCGTCCGCCACGACGCCTGCGAGGCCCTTGCGGATTTCGGTGTCAGCCACGGTTGATCTCCTTCGACAGCAGTGGACAGGAAAGAACGTGGTTCCCACCCCACCACATCGGGCGGGGTGGGAACAGCGGGTCACGCGTTCGGGGCGCCGGGCACCTCGAAGTTGAAGACCCCGGAGTCGAACTGGTTGTACCCCGTGTAGTCCACGAGTTCGTACAGCCGCTTGCGGGTGAGCATGGTCTCCACCTGCGCCTGCTGCGTGCCGTCCTCGCGGATGGTCGTGAGCAGGCGCTCCATCGCGCCCATGGCCTGGCGCTCCAGGGAGACGGGGTAGATGACCATGGACACCCCAGCGTCCTGCAGCTGCCGCGTGGTGAACAGCTCGGACTTGCCGAACTCGGTCATGTTCGCGAGCACGGGTACGTCCAGGGCGGAGGCCATGCGCTCGAACTCTGAGAGGTCCGCCATGGCCTCCGGGAAGATCACGTCCGCACCGGCGTCTGCCAGTGCCTTCGCCCGGTTCACGGCGGCGTCGAAACCCTCCACCCCGCGGATGTCGGTGCGCGCCATGATCACGAAGTTCGGGTCCCGGCGGGCCGCGACGGCGGCGAGGATGCGCTGGGTTGCGGTGGCGGTGTCCACCACGTTCTTGCCGTCCAGGTGCCCGCAGCGCTTCGGGTTGAACTGGTCCTCGATGTGGCAGCCGGCCAGCCCGGCGTCCTCGAGCTCCTGCACGGTGCGGGCCACGTTCATGGGCTCGCCGAAGCCGGTGTCCGCGTCCACGAGGCAGGGCAGGTCCGTGCTGCGGGCGATCTGCCCGGCGCGGGTGGCCACCTCGGTGAGCGTGGTCAGCCCGATGTCCGGCAGGCCGAGCTCGTTGGCCAGGACGCCGCCCGAGATGTAGACGCCCTCGAAGCCCTGCTCCTGGATGAGCTTGGTGGACAGCGGGGTGAACGCGCCGGGGAACTGCGCGATCTGCGGGTCGGCCAGCAGCTCGCGGAAGCGCTCGCGCTTCTGCGCGGGGGTCACGGTGGTGTACAGCATGATCAGAAGATTCCCTTCGGCGACTTCTCCAGCTCCACGGCCGCGGCGATGTTCAGCTGGCCCAGCTCCCCGGCCTTCAGCTCGGGCAGGCGCTGGACGGTGTCCAGGAAGCGCTCGATCTCCTCGGGGGCCACTAGACCCTCCGCCAGGGTGCGGAACTTGGTGATGTACTGCTCACGGGCGAACGGGCGGGCTCCCAGCGGGTGGGCGTCCGCCACGGCGATCTGGTCCGTGATGACCGTGCCGTCCGTGAGGGTGATCTCCACGGAACCGCCGAACGCCTTCTCGGAGATGTCCAGCGAGTGGTAGCGACGGGTCCACTCGGGGTCCTCCTGCGTGGTCACCTTGTGCCACAGCTCCACGGTGTCCGGGCGGGCGGCCCGCTCCGGGGCGTAGGAGTCCACGTGGTGCCACGCGCCGTCCTGCAGGGCCACGGTGAAGATGTAGGGGATCGAGTGGTCCAGGGTCTCGCGCGACGCCGTGGGGTCGTACTTCTGCGGGTCGTTCGCCCCGGAGCCGATCACGTAGTGCGTGTGGTGGGACGTCTTGATGAGCACAGACGCCACGTTGGCCGGATCGGCGAGCTCGGGGTGCTCGCGGTGCAGCTTGCGGGCGAGGTCGATCCACGCCTGCGCCTGGTACTCCGCGGAGTGCTCCTTGGTGTAGGTGTCCAGGATCGCGCGCTTGGCCTCACCCGGCGCGGGCAGGGCCACCTCGTAGCGGGCCTCGGGACCGGAGAGCAGCCACGCGATCACGCCGTCCTCTCCCTCGTAGATGGGGGTGGGGGAGGTCTGCCCGCGCATGGCACGGTCCACGGCCTCCACGGCCATCTTCCCGGCGAACGCGGGTGCGTGCGCCTTCCACGTGGAGATCTCGCCCTTGCGGGACTGGCGGGTCTGCGTGGTGGTGTGCAGCGCCTGGCCGATCGCCTGGAAGACGGTCTCGGTGTCCAGGCCCAGCAGGGCGCCGATGCCCGCGGACGCGGAGGGGCCGATGTGCGCGATGTGGTCGATCTTGTGCTCGTGCAGGCAGATGCCCTTCACCAGGTCCACCTGGATCTCGTACCCGGCGGCGATGCCGCGGATCAGGTCCTCGCCGGTGCTGCCGACGTGCTGGGCCACCGCCAGGATCGGCGGAATGTTGTCACCGGGGTGGGAGTACTCGGCGGAGAGGAACGTGTCGTGGTAGTCCAGCTCGCGCACGGCCACGCCGTTGGCCCAGGCCGCCCACTCGGGGGACACGGCGGCGTCGCCCTCCGGGGCGCCGTAGAGCAGGGAGCCCTGCCCCGTGAAGCCGCCGCCCGGGGCCACCCTGTGGCACAGGGCCTGGGAGCGGGCGGAGACGATGGGCCCGCGGTTCAGGGAGGCAATGGCCACGGAGGCGTTGTCGATGATGCGGTTGACCACCATCTCCACGACCTCGGGCTCCACCGCCACGGGGTCCGTGGCCACGGCGGCCAGCTTGTGGGCGAGCTGCTCCTCGCGGGGCAGCTCCTCCTTGGACGAGTACGTGCGCACGGTGTGTGTGACGGTCACGGGTGTTCCTTTCGGTGCGGGAGTTCTCGGGTTCTCGGGCGGCCGGTCTCGGCCGGGTTCAGGAGGCCACCGGGCTGGCCGGGGCGAGCTCGGGGGTGCGCAGGGCGTTGCCCAGTGCGTTCTTCAGGTGGACGCGGGTGGTGGCCACGGCGAGCGCCGGGTCCCCGTCGGCGACGGCGCGGGCGATGGCCTCGTGCTCGGCGGCGGCGACGGCGAGGCGCCGGGGGTTCGTGGTGGACAGTCGCCGGACCCGGGCGAGGTGCAGCCGCACGTTGCCGAGCGCCTGCTGCAGGTACGGGTTGCCGGCCGCGTGGTCGATCTCCGCGTCCATGCGGTCCACGAGCTCGTAGTAGGCGGGGTGGTCCGGTTCGTCGGACAGGGCCTCGGCGGCGTGGGAGAGCTCCTCGGCCAGGGCGCGGAAGGTCTCGCGGTCGCCGCGCTGCGCGGCGAGTTCCGCGGCGCGGCAGTCCAGGGTGTCCCGCAGCTCGTAGAGCGCACGGACGTCCTCGGCGGAGATCGCGCTGACGACGACGCCGCGGCCGTTGTGGGGCTCGGTCAGCCCGTCCGCGGTGAGGCGGGAGAGCGCCTCGCGCACGGGGGTGCGGGAGATGCCGAGACGTTCGGAGAGGTCCACCTCGCCGAGCACCTGGCCCGGGGTCAACCGCCAGGACACGATGTCCGCCCGCAGCTCGCGGTACGCGCGCTCACCAGCTCGCATGGCTCCTCCTGACGTGTGGAAACACCTCCACTGTATACACCTGACCGGATTGAACCAAGGATTGTGGAAGATCCGCCGGAAATTTCCCGTCTTTTGTATACATAACCCTTGTGTGCCTGTGATCCATGACACTACGCTGTCCCTACGCCGAAGCCCGCCCCGCACCACACCCGGAGGAAGCCATGACGCTGAGCACCTACGAGTCCGTCTACCGCGCGAGCGTGGAGAACCCCGAGCAGTTCTGGCTCGAGGCCGCCCGGGCCGTTGACTGGGAAACGGCCCCCACGCGTGCGCTGGACGACTCCGGCGCACCCATCTACCGGTGGTTCCCGGACGGGGAGCTGAACACGTGCGTCAACGCGGTGGACCGGCACGTGGCCGCGGGCCACGGCGAGCGCACCGCCCTGATCTACGACTCCGCGGTGCTCGGCGTCCAGGAGCACATCACCTACGCGCAGCTGCAGGAACGGGTGGCCCGTTTCGCCGGGGCGCTCGCGGCCCAGGGGGTGGCCAAGGGGGACCGTGTCCTGCTGTACATGCCGATGATCGCCGAGTCCGTGATCGCGATGCTCGCGTGCGCGCGGATCGGTGCGGTGCACTCCGTGGTCTTCGGCGGCTTCGCGCCGCGGGAGCTCGCCAGCAGGATCGACGACTCGCAGCCGGTGGCGATCGTGACGGCCTCCGGTGGCGTGGAGCCCAAGCGGCGGATCGAGTACCTGCCCGCGATCGAGGAGGCGCTGCACCTCAGCGAGCACGCGCCGTCGGCGGTGCTGGTCCACGAGCGCGAGGGCTTCGAGACCACCGTGACCGAGGCCCGCGAACGCGCGTCGGCCTCGGGCGGTCCCTCGTGGCTCTCGTGGACCGAGGCGCAGGACGGGGTGGCCCCGGCCGAGCCCGTGGTGGTCAAGGCCACCGACCCCCTCTACATCCTCTACACGTCCGGGACCACGGGAAAGCCGAAGGGCGTGGTGCGGGACAACGGCGGCCACGCGGTGGCGCTGACCTGGTCCATGGCGAACATCTACGGCATCGGCGTCGGGGACGTGATGTGGACCGCCTCGGACGTCGGATGGGTGGTGGGGCACTCGTACATCGTCTACGGACCGCTGCTGGCCGGGGCCACCACCGTGGTCTACGAGGGCAAGCCCGTGGGCACCCCGGACGCCGGGGCGTTCTGGAAGCGCGTGGCCGAGCACGGGGTGAAGGTGCTGTTCACCGCCCCCACCGCCCTGCGTGCCATCCGCAAGGCGGACCCGGAGGGCGAGCTCGTCCAGCAGTACGACATCTCCTCCCTGGAGGCCCTGTTCGTCGCGGGGGAGCGGCTGGACCCGGAGACCTACCACTGGGCCGCCCGGGTCCTGGACGTCCCCGTGGTGGACCACTGGTGGCAGACCGAGACCGGGTGGGCCATCTGTGCCAACCCCTTCGGGATCGAGCGGCTGCCGATCGTCCCCGGCTCGCCCACGGTGCCGGTGCCCGGGTTCCACGTGGAGATCCTCGACCCAATCGGCGAGCCACTGGGCCCCGGAGAGGAGGGCAACATCGCGGTGCGCCTTCCGCTGCCCCCGGGCACGCTCGCCACCCTGTGGGGCAACGACGAGCGCTTCGTCTCCTCCTACCTGTCCGCGTTCCCGGGCTACTACGCCACCGGGGACTCCGGGTACATCGACGAGAACGGCTACGTGTTCGTGATGGGTCGCACCGACGACGTCATCAACGTCTCGGGCCACCGCCTGTCCACGGGGCAGATGGAGCAGATCGTCGCCACCCACCCGGACGTCGCCGAGTGCGCGGTGATCGGCGTAAACGACCCGCTGAAGGGCCAGCGGCCCTCCGGGTACGTGGTGCTCAAGACCGGCTCGCAGATCACGCAGGAGCAGCTGGCCGAGGACCTGGTCACGATGGTGCGCTCGCAGATCGGGCCGGTGGCGGACTTCAAGGACGTGTCGGTGGTCGAGGCGCTGCCGAAGACGCGCTCCGGCAAGATCCTGCGCAAGACCATGCGACAGATGGCCGACGGCGAGAAGTACGTGGTGCCCTCCACCATCGAGGACCACTCCGTGCTGGAGGCGCTGGAGGCCGTGCTCGCACCCAGGAAGTGACCGCGGTCCGCGACCGACGGCCCGGTGCGCACAGAGCACGCCGGGCCACGGATGCCGAAGGGCGCTTGCCGCAGGCTCACCCCCGCCAGCCGTACTCCAGCTCCGGGCGGCCCGGGGCCCCGCGGCGCGCCCGGCGCTCGACCTCACCGGTGTCGCACATGTGCTCCAGATAGCGCCGGGCCGTGACGCGTGAGAGGCCCAGACCGAGCGCGACCTCGCCCGCGGAGCTGAATCCCCGTGCGGAGCGCATGTGCTCCGCGACCTTTGCGAGAGTTTCAGCGGCCAGCCCCTTGGGCGGCGCCTCGGCGGGCTGGCCCTCCAGCACGGTGAACAGCCGGTCGACGTCCGCCTGCTCCATCGGGGTGTCCTCGCGGGCAGGTCCGTCGAGCGCACGACGGTACTGCGCGTACGAGACGAGCTTCACCCTGAGGTCCTCGAACGTGAACGGTTTCATGAGGAACCCCACCGCTCCCACAGACATCGCCTCGCGAACCGTGGCCGTATCCCGGTGGGCCGTGACGACCAGGAGGTCCACGGACACCCGGTGCGTGCGCAGCGCGTGCGCGACCTCGAGGCCGGACATGTCCGGAAGGTTCACGTCGAGGAGCACCAGGTCCACGGGGGCTGGCGATGCCGCGCGCTCCCGCAGCGCGTGGAGGGCGGACCTGCCGTTGCGGGCCACACCGGAGACCTCGAATCCCGGGCACCTGGCGACATACTGGGCGTGGGCGGCGCCGGTGAGGGGTTCATCGTCGACGACGAGGACCCGGATCACGGGGCCGGCTCCGAGCTGCCCGGGGCCGGCGCCACTGCGGGGATGTCCACCGTGAACACGGCTCCGGCATCACGGTGGACGGTCACATCCGTGCCCCATGCCGTGACGATCCGGCGCACGAGCTCGAGTCCCACCCCGTGTCCGGACGGGGTGTCGGTCTTGCTCGTCACCCCGCGTTCGAAGATCCGCTCCCGTTCCTCCTCGGGGATCCCGGGACCGTTGTCGGCCACCGTGACGTGCACGTGTGCTCCGTCCTGCGACGTCATGAGTTCCACCTCCACTGCGGGCGGTTCGTCGTTGCCCGCACCGGTCTCCGCCTCGATCCCGACCGATGCGGCCCCACCGCAGTGCTGGGCCGCGGCCTCCACCGCATTGTCCACGAGATTGCCCACCACACTCACCAGGTCGGTGGGCTCCACGGCGAGCGGCGGGATCTCCCCGAGGGTCACCACCGTGAACTGGACACCGCGCTCCCGGGCGGTGGCGGCCTTGCCCACGAGCAGGGCTGCCAGATAGGGATCGTGCACATCACGCGTGACCTTCTCGCTCACCTGCACGGACAGCCGCGCGGTGGCCGCGGCGAACTCCAGGGCCTGCGGGTAGCGCTTCAGCTCCAGCAGCGAGACGACGGTGTGCAGACGGTTGGCGTGCTCGTGGGTCTGTGCCTGCAGACCCGCGGCCATGGTCCGCACGATGTCGAGCTCACCGGCCATCCTGCTCAGCTCGGTCTGGTCCTGGACCATGAGCACCCGCAGCCGTGTGTCCTCCGAGGCCCGCGCACACGTCGCCACCAGGCTCCGTCCGCGGACCGTGCACCGGCGGTCCTCGAAGGTGGCCTCGTGCGGCAGCATCTCCGCCAGCGGGGCCGGCACGTGGGCCGCGGGGCGGGGTGGGCGCCGCCCGGGTGGTGCCCCGCGGCCCGCCCTCCCGCGAACAGTGCCCACCGGTGTGTCGGGCTGCCGCTCGGGACTCCCGCCCTCTGCGCGGAAGTGGGCAGCAGAATCCTCCGCAGCGCCGCCCGCGCCATCCGCATGTGCTGTGTGCTCTGGGACGCAGACCCCGAGCAGCTCGGCTGCCCGAGCATTGCTCAGCACGGCGCGGTCCTCCTCATCTATCAGCACCAGACCCTCCCGTGCTTCCTTTAGAACGGCACGGTTGAGTGCGAGCTGGCGTACGAGGGACTCGGGGGAGCGGCCTCCGGTGACGCGGTGCAGGTAGCGGGCCATGAGCGCGCTGGTGGCGGAGGACATCAAGAGCAGAGCGCCCGCGATCAGCAGCAGGCCCGGTAACTGGCTGCGGTTCTCCGCGGCGATCTGGTCGAGCAGCACACCGGAGGAGACAAGTCCGACAACCGTCCCATCGGTGTCCCGCACGGGGGCAATCGTCCGCACCGAGGGGCCCAGTTTTCCAACTTCCGTGGCCGTATAGGTCTCACCAGCGAGCGCGTGGGATCTGTCCCCCAGGTACTGCTGGCCCACGCGGGACTCGTCGTAGTGGGTGATCCGCGTGCCATCGGGGGTCATGATCGTTATGAAGTCAACGTCTGTGTCCCGCTCCACCGCCGAGGTCAGGGACTGCAGCGGGGTGTGGGGGTCCGGGCCGAGAATCGCATCCCGGACCGAGGGATCGTCCACGAGCGTCGTCGTCGTGGCCCGGGTGACCGACTCGGCGCGTTCGGCGACCCGCGCGTGCGACTGGCCCAGCATCACGCCCGCGACCACCAGGGTGGTGACCACCACGAGGGCCAGTTGCAGGGCGAGAAACCGCTGGGCGAGGGACATGGGAGGAACTCCGGTGTGTGTGGGAGGTGTGCAGAACGGCCACGGTGTGCAGGCATGTGACCCCGGTCATGAACGATATGACCACAATGGGACGCGGACGGCATTCCTGCGTGAGGCTTGTCACCATTCCACCACTCACCGTTGAGGAGCCACCATGACGAGCCAGCCCGCCGCGCGCGATCCGCGTGACGCCCAACCACCGGTCAAGAAGAAGCGCGACCGCACCCACTACCTCTACATCGCGGTCATCGCCGCGGTGGTCCTGGGCATCGTGGTGGGTCTCGTGCTCCCGGATGTGGGGGTGGCCCTGAAGCCGCTCGGCACGGGATTCGTGGCGCTCATCAAGATGATCATCGCGCCGGTCATCTTCTGCACGATCGTGCTGGGCGTGGGATCGGTGGCCAAGGCCGCCACGGTGGGGAAGGTGGGCGGCCTCGCGCTGCTCTACTTCATCGTGATGTCCACCTTCGCGCTCGCCATAGGCCTGGTGGTCGGCAACATCGTGCAGCCCGGCGCGGGCCTGGACCTCGCGAACGCGCACTTCGACCAGTCCTCCCTCGCCACCGGCCACGAGGAGAGCGAGGGCGGTCTGGTGGGCTTCGTGCTGGGGATCATCCCCGCCACCCTGTTCTCCGCACTGACCTCCGGGCAGATCCTGCAGACCCTGCTCGTGGCCCTGCTCGTGGGCTTCGCCCTGCAGGCCATGGGCGAGTCCGGCCAGCCCGTGCTCAAGGCCGTGGGCTACATGCAGGCCGTGGTGTTCCGCCTGCTGTCGATGATCATGTGGCTCGCCCCGATCGGCGCGTTCGGCGCCATCGCCGCGGTCGTGGGTGCCACGGGTCTGAAGGCCGTGTTCTCCCTGCTGGGGCTCATGGTCGCGTTCTACATCACCTGCATCCTGTTCATCGTGGTGGTCCTGGGCCTGATCCTGAAGCTCGTCTCCGGCGTGAACATCTTCAAGCTCATGAAGTACCTGGCCCGCGAGTACCTGCTGATCTTCTCCACCTCCTCGTCCGAGGCGGCGCTGCCGCGGCTGATCGCCAAGATGGAGCACCTGGGCGTCTCCAAGCCCGTGGTGGGGATCGTGGTGCCCACCGGGTACTCCTTCAACCTGGACGGCACCGCCATCTACCTGACCATGGGTGCGCTGTTCGTGGCCGACGCCATGGGCAAGCCCCTGCAGATCGGTGAGCAGATCGCGCTGCTCGTGTTCATGATCATCGCATCCAAGGGCGCGGCCGGTGTCACCGGCGCGGGCATCGCCACCCTGGCGGCCGGGCTGCAGTCCCACCGCCCGGACCTGCTGGACGGCGTGGACCTGATCGTGGGCATTGACCGCTTCATGTCCGAGGCCCGCGCCCTGACCAACTTCTCCGGCAACGCCGTGGCCACGCTCGTGCTCGGCACGTGGGTGAAGGAAGTGGACAAGGCCCGTGTGCAGCGGGTCCTCTCCGGCGCGGAGCCCTTCGACGAGACCACGCTGGCCGTGGACCCGCACGCCTCCGCCACGCAGGGCGCCTCGGTCACGCAGGGCGCCCCGGCGGCGGAGGGCGGTGCGACGTCGACGACGGGCACGCCGTCGACCCCGCCGCCCGCCGCCCACTAGCACGACCCGGCCGTGCAACGGCCCCCGACGCCCACCCGGTGCCCGCCACCGGGTGGGCGTTCGCGGTCCGTCCCCCGAACCCGTGCCCGGACGCTGGGCAGGCGCGGGTCCGGGCGCTGAGAGCGAAACAGCACGTCGGCGGTAGGGTAGGGCGTTGAGACCCCGTTGTCCCGCCCAGGAAGGAAGGCCGTCGCCCGTGAGCAACGCCCATGATGAGAGGCCCCAGCAGACCCAGGCTGCGGTGTCGGACGCCGTAGGCCCCACGGGACGCCCCGTGCGGACCTTCCCGGATCCCCCCGAGCTGACCGAGCACGGACCCGCGCGCATCATCGCGATGGTGAACCAGAAGGGCGGGGTGGGCAAGACCACCTCGACCATCAACCTGGGGGCGGCGCTCGCGGAGCTCGGCCGCAAGGTGCTGCTCGTGGACTTCGACCCGCAGGGCGCGCTCTCCGCGGGCTTCGGCTCCAACCCCCACGAGCTGGACCTGACCATCTACAACGTGATGATGGACCGCTCGGTGGACGTGTGGGACGTCGTGCAGCAGACCCACGTGGAGAACGTGGACCTGCTGCCCGCCAACATCGACCTCTCCGCGGCGGAGGTGCAGCTCGTCAACGAGGTGGCCCGCGAGCAGGTGCTCGCCTCCGCGCTGCGCAAGGTGGAGGACTACTACGACGTCATCCTCATCGACTGCCAGCCCTCCCTGGGGCTGCTCACCGTTAACGCGCTGACCGCCTCGCACGGCGTGATCATCCCGCTGATCTGCGAGTTCTTCGCCCTGCGCGCGGTGGCCCTGCTGGTGGACTCGATCTCCAAGGTGCAGGACCGCATCAACCCGAAGCTGCAGATCGACGGCGTGCTGGCCACGATGTTCGACTCCCGCACCCTGCACTCGCGCGAGGTCATCGCCCGGATCGTGGACGCGTTCGGGGACAAGGTCTTCGACACCGTCATCAAGCGCACCGTGAAGTTCCCGGACGCCACGGTGGCCGCGGAGCCCATCCTGAACTTCGCCACCAACCACCCGGGCGCGGAGTCCTACCGCCAGCTCGCCCGCGAGCTCATCTCGCGCGGCGGCGCGCCCTGATCCGGCGTGCCTGAGCAGCACCGGCGGACGCGCGGCCTCACCGGGACACGCTGGCCGAGCCGTGGGAACGCTCTGGCTGCGACGCTCCGGCTGACGGGAATGCGCCACCTGGCCGGAACGCGCCACCTGAGAGGGCCGCGCCCGGGGGAGCGGGGCGCGTGAGCGATGTCGTGGCGCCGCCCGTCCCCGTCCCCTCCGAGGCGGAGCGGACCGGGCAGGGGAGCAGCGGGTTCACCGTGGCCCTGGAGAACTTCCAGGGCCCGTTCGACGTCCTGCTCTCGCTGATCGCCAAGCACGAGATGGACATCACCCAGGTGTCCCTGTCGGTGGTCACGGACGAGTTCATCCAGTACGTGGGCGCCCTGCAGCGCTCGGCGTCGCCCCAGGCGCTGGACGAGGCGAGCGAGTTCCTGGTGGTGGCCGCCACCCTGCTGGACCTCAAGGTGGCCCGGCTGCTGCCGCGCGGCGAGGTGGCGGACGAGTACGACGTCGAGCTGCTGGAGGCCCGCGACCTGCTCTTCGCCCGGCTGCTGCAGTACAAGGCGTTCAAGGAGGTCGCGGGGCGGCTGAACGTGCGCCTCGCCGCGGAGTCCGTGCGGATCCCGCGCCAGGTGGACCTCGACCCCGCCGTGACCACGGCCCTGCCCCCGCTCGTGTGGACGCTGACCCCGGAGCAGCTCGCCCGCCTCGCGGTCGCGGCGCTGGACCCGGAGCGCCACGTGCCGCAGGAGGTCGACGTCGCGCACCTGCACGGCGCGCAGGTGCGGGTCGCGGACGAGGCCGAGATCCTGGCCGAGGCCCTGCGCGACGGCGCGGAGCACACCTTCCACTCCCTGATCGCGGACGCGGAGTCCACCCTGGTGGTCGTGGTGCGCTTCCTGGCCCTGCTCGAGATGTACCGGGACCGCGTGGTGCGCCTGCACCAGGACGAGGTGCTCGGACCCCTGCTCGTGCGCTGGGACGGACCGCAGGACTGGTCCGCGGAAGCGCTGAGCAGCGAGTACTCGGGTGCCGAGCCCGACGAGGTCACGGCTGCGGCAGCCGGCGGCCACGAGGGCGCGGCGCCCCGGGCCCCGGTGGGCACGGAGAGCGAAAACCTGGGAGACTGAACCCAGTACAGGATCGGTGTGAACCGTACCGAAGGAGATGATGAGCGCGTGGCCGACACGGACCCCGCACCCCCGGTGGAGACTCCCGGGGACAACCGCACGGGAGACGACCTGCTCTCCGCGCTGGAAGCGGTGCTCATGGTGGCCGCCGCACCCGTGGGGGTGGACGAGTTCGCCCGGGTCACCGGGGAGCCCTCGCACCGGGTGCGCAGCGCGCTGGAGCACTTGAAGGCCGACTACGACGGCGTGACCGGAAACACCGGCGCACCCCCGCGCCAGCTCACGGAGCCGGGCTATGATGGACGGTCGGCCACGCACACGCACCGGGAGAACGACCTCCCGGCAGCTCCGCGGGTGCGGGGCTTCGAGCTGCGGGAAGTGGCCGGCGGCTGGCGGATCTACGCCCGCAGCGACCACGCGCAGCTCGTGACGGACTTCGTGGTGGAGGGCAGCAGCTCCCGGCTCTCCCAGGCCGCACTGGAGACCCTGGCCGTGGTGGCGTACCTGCAGCCGGTCTCCCGCTCGCGCGTCTCCGCCATCCGCGGCGTGAACGTGGACGGCGTGGTGCGCACCCTGGTGCAGCGCGGCCTGCTCACCGCGTGGGAGCGCGACGAGGCCTCCGGCTCCGTCCTGTACTCCACGACCCCCCTTTTCTTGGAAAAACTCGGTCTCGGCTCGCTGGACGAGCTCCCGGACATCGCACCTCTGCTGCCCGGAACCGACCAACTTGACGACATAGAGGACTGATCGACGCATGGCAGCATCACACGGCAACTCGGCACGCGGCGGAGGCGCCCGCGGCCCCCAGGGGCGCGGCAAGGGATCCAAGGCCGGCCCCAAGGGCGGGTTCCGCTCCGGACCGGGCAAGAGCTCCGGATCTGGCAAGGGCTCCGGCCCGGGCAAGGGCTCGCGCACGGGCGACGCCGCCGGGCGCGGCTACGCCAAGGGTCCTGCTTCCGGGCGGGGCAAGGGCCCGGGCAAGCCCAAGGCTGCCGCCGGGCAGAAGGGCCCGCAGAAGCCCCGCGCCTTCGCGGGTGTGGACAAGTACGAGCGCCGCGCCTCGGCGATCAAGGAGCACGGCCCGCACCGGCGCCGTCGTCCCAAGAACCCGCCGGTGGACCGGCTGGAGGTCCACGACGAGAACGGCGTGCGGCTGCAGAAGCTCATGGCGCAGGCCGGCGTGGCCAGCCGTCGGGTGTGCGAGGAGATGATCCAGGACGGCCGCGTGAGCGTGGACGAGCAGATCGTCACCGAGCTCGGCGTGCGCGTGGATCCCGCGCTGCAGGTGGTCCACGTGGACGGCATGCGCATCCAGACGGACGAGAAGCTCGTCTACTACGCGTTCAACAAGCCCGCCGGTGTGGTCTCCACCATGGAGGACCCTGACGGCCGCCGCTGCGTGAGCGACTACCTGGACCCGCGCAAGCACGAGCGCGTGTTCCACGTGGGCCGCCTGGACGTTGAGACCGAGGGCCTGCTGCTGCTGACCAACGACGGCGAGCTCACCAACCGCCTGACCCACCCCTCCTACGAGGTCCCCAAGACCTACCTCGTGCAGGTGCACGGGCCCGTGGAGAAGGGCATCGGCAACCGGATGAAGGAGGGCATCCGCCTGGAGGACGGCATCGCCAAGGTGGACGACTTCCGGCTGGTGGACTCCACCCCGGGCCACGTGCTCATCGAGGTGGTCCTGCACTCCGGGCGCAACCGGATCGTGCGCCGCATGTTCGATGCCGTGGACCACCCGGTGGAGAAGCTCGCCCGCACACACGTGGGCCCCATCGCGATCGGGGACCAGAAGCAGGGCACGGTGCGCAAGCTCTCCCACACCGAGGTGGGCAACCTGCTCGCCTCCGTGGGGATGTGAGCGTGGTCCCCACGATCGCCACGAGCACCGGGCCCGTCCTGGTGGTCGGCTCCGGCCTGCTCGGTGCGAGCATCGGGCTGGGGCTGCGCCACCTGGGCGTGGACGTGCAGGTCCGGGACTCCTCGCCCACCACGGAGGCGGTGGCGCAGGACATCGGGGCGGGTCGCTCAGTGCGCGCCGCCCGCGCCGCCCACGAGGAGGTGCCCGAACCCGCCCTCGTGGTGGTTGCGGCACCCCCGGACGTGGTCGCCGAGCTCGTCGTCGAGGCGCTCGCCGAGCACACCGACGCCGTGGTGCTGGACATCGCCTCGGTCAAGGGCCCCATTCTCGACGCCGTGCGTGCCGCGGGTGCGGACCTCACCCGGTACGTGGGCACCCACCCGATGGCCGGGCGCGAGAAGTCCGGCCCGGTGGCGGCACGCGGTGAGCTGTTCACCTCCATGCCGTGGGTCATCTGCCCCGGTCCGGAGACCGGCGCCCGTGCCGTGGCCGCGGCCAAGAACCTCGCGGTGGACCTGGGCGCGACCATCACGGTGATGGAGCCCGTCGAGCACGACGAGACCGTGGCGCTGATCTCCCACCTGCCCCAGGTGATGTCCTCGCTGCTGGCCTCCCGGCTGCAGGAGACCCCTCCGCACCACCTCTCTCTGGCCGGGCAGGGACTGCGGGACACCACCCGGATCGCCGGCTCGGACCCCGGGCTGTGGGTGCAGATCCTCTCCGCGAACGCCCGTCCCGTGGTGGCGTCCCTGCACGAGGTGCGCGAGGACATCGACCGTCTGATCGCCACGCTGGAGAACCCGGAGGCCTCGGGCGCTCGCCTGGACATCGCCCAGCTGATGGCGGAGGGCAACGCGGGCCAGGCCCGCATCCCCGGCAAGCACGGCGGCGCGCCCCGCGCGTTCGCGACCCTCACGGTGGCCGTGGACGACACCCCGGGCCAGATCGCGCGGCTGCTCACGGAGATCGGGGAGATCGGGGTCAACCTGGAGGACATGCGCCTGGAGCACTCGCCCGGGCAGCCCGTGGGTCTGGTGACGGCGTCGGTGGAGCCCTCCCGGCACGCGGAACTCGTCGACGAGCTGCAGCAACGCGGCTGGAAGGTGGTGCAGTGATGAACGCACGCGACACGAACGCACGACTGGTGATTGCGATCGACGGGCCCTCGGGGTCCGGCAAGTCGTCGGTCTCCAAGGAGGTGGCCCGCCGCTTCGGGCTGGCCTACCTGGACACGGGCGCCATGTACCGCGCGGTGACGTGGTGGTGCCTGGAGTCCGGAGTGGACCTGGACGACGACGCGGCGGTCCTGGTTGCCACGCGCTCCGTCCCCCTGGAGATGGGCACGGACCCGGATGAGGAGCGCATCCTCGTGGCCGGGCAGGATGTCCGCGCGGCCATCCGGGGGGACCGCGTGACCGACCACGTCTCGGCGGTCTCCACCACAGTCGCGGCCCGCGAGATCCTGGTGCGGATGCAGCGGGAGATCATCCACGAGAGCGGGAACCGGATCGTCGCCGAGGGCCGGGACATCACCACCGTGGTGGCCCCGGACGCAGACGTGCGGATCCTGCTGACCGCCTCGCAGGCCGCGCGGATGGCGCGGCGGGGCAGGCAGCTGGGCGCGGCGGCGTCGTCAAACCTGCAGGCACAGGTGGTGGGCCGTGACGCGAAGGACTCCACCGTGGTGAACTTCACCAGTGCCCAGGACGGCGTCCACTTGCTGGACTCCTCCGAACTGACCATGGAACAAACCGTGCAGGGAGTGATCGACCTGGTCATCCGTGACACGGACACGGCACACGACGGGGCCGCCGAGGCCCCCGACGACACGGGTGCTGCGGCCCCCGAGGAAGCGAGGCAACCATGAGCGCACCCGACGAGCCCACGGTGGACTCCTACGAGCAGTCCGTCCTGGGCGGGGGCAACGAGGACATCTCCCAGCGCCTGGCCGCGATCGACGACAACGAGGCCGAGGCCCGGGCACAGGCCCTGCGCGAGGGCCTGGCCGACTACGAGCTCGACGACGAGGACGCGCTGCTGCTCGCGGACTGGATCGACGGGCAGGACGAGCGCAACGCGCGCCGCCCCGATCCCGTGGTGGCGGTCGTGGGACGGCCCAACGTGGGCAAGTCCACGCTGGTCAACCGCGTGCTCGGCCGCCGCGAGGCCGTGGTCGAGGACACCCCCGGGGTGACGCGTGACCGCGTGTCCTACAAAGCGGAGTGGAACGGCAAGAACTTCACCCTGGTGGACACCGGCGGCTGGGAGCAGGACGCCAAGGGCATCCACAAGCGCGTGGCGGACCAGGCGGAGCTGGCCGTGGAGAACGCGGACGCGGTGCTGCTCGTGCTGGACGTGACCGTGGGCGTGACCGCCACGGACGAGGCCGTGGTGAACATGCTGCGGCGCGTGAAGAAGCCGATCATCGTGGTGGCCAACAAGGCGGACTCCCCGCAGCTGGAGATCGACGCGACCGCGCTGTGGTCCCTGGGCATGGGTGAACCGTTCCCGGTCTCCGCGCTGCACGGCAAGGGCTCGGGCGACGCGCTCGACGCGCTCGTGAAGGCGCTGCCCGAGTTCTCCGAGGTGGCCGAGGCCGAGCTGGAGGGCGGTCCGCGGCGCGTGGCGCTGATCGGGCGGCCCAACGTGGGCAAGTCCTCGCTGCTGAACAAGCTCGCCGGCTCGGACCGCGTGGTGGTGGACGAGACCGCCGGCACCACGCGCGACCCCGTGGACGAGATCATCTTCCTGGGCGGGGAGGCGTGGCGGTTCATCGACACCGCCGGCATCCGCCGCCGCGTGCACCTGCAGCAGGGCGCGGACTTCTACGCGTCCCTGCGCACGCAGACCGCCCTGGAGCGCGCGGAGGTCGCCGTGGTGCTGCTCGCCGTGGACGAGGTGCTCTCCGAGCAGGACGTGCGGATCCTGCAGATGGCCGTGGACTCCGGGCGCGCCCTGGTGCTCGCGTTCAACAAGTGGGACACCCTGGACGACGAGCGCCGGTTCTACCTGGAACGCGAGATCGAACGGGATCTGGCCCACGTGTCCTGGGCGCCGCGCGTAAACCTCTCGGCCAAGACCGGGTGGCACAAGGACAAGCTCGTCCCTGCGCTGCACACGTCCCTGGAATCGTGGGACCGCCGCATCCCCACCGGGCGCCTCAACGCTTTCCTGGGGGAGATCGTGGCCGCGCACCCGCACCCCGTGCGCGGCGGCAAGCAGCCCCGCATCCTCTTCGGCACGCAGGTCTCCTCCCGCCCGCCGAAGTTCGTGCTGTTCACCACCGGCTTCCTGGACCCCGGCTACCGCCGGTTCATCCAGCGCCGCATCCGCGAGACCTTCGGCTTCGAGGGCACCCCGCTGGAGGTCAGCATGCGCGTGAGGGAGAAGCGCCAGCGCAAGCGCTGAGTGGTTGCCCCTACTGGCTCGGTTTCCATGCGGCGCGGGCGGCTCGCGAGTCGCCTGCGCCGATGTGAAATTCGGGCAGGGTTGGGGTAATGTAACTCGGGTGTTCGGGGCCGGAAGCGGCGTCGAACACGGTCGCGGGATGTGGCGCAGCTTGGTAGCGCACTTGACTGGGGGTCAAGGGGTCGCAGGTTCAAATCCTGTCATCCCGACAGAAAAGCCCAGGTGAGAGTAAATTTCTCACCTGGGCTTCGTCGTTTCTGGTGTCCTTTTCGGAGGGATTTATGAAAACATCCGACCGCGGATGTTGACACCTTCCGGGACGCTTCGATTGCGGCCGTTGTGACGAGCCGGGACCTGGAGCCCGTTTTGGGCTGCGATCGGCAGCCTTTTCATCGCCGAGGGGCCGTCGCTAGACCGGACGATGCGGGGCTCTCATGCTCGGGGTACTTGTGTCCGTCGAGGAACGCGTTGGCGCGTGCGGCGGCGTCGGCGAGGTGCCTGGTGCCGGGGTGGAGGTAGCCGCGGGTCGTCTCGATTGATTTGTGTCCAAGGATGCCGTGGAGGACATGGAGCGGGATGCCAGCGTCTGCGAGCCAGGTCGCTCCGGTGTGGCGGAGTCCGTGCCCGGTGAGGCTGGGTAGCTCAAGCTCGGTGACAAGCTGATCCCACTTCGTCGCATCCCGCACACACGCTGTGGTGAGCACCCCACCGCGGGGACCGGTCAGGAGCCGCTCGTCGGGTTCACGTTCGTGCGTGAGTCGCTCCAGTACGGGTTTGAGGCCTTGGGAGCCTGACCCGGTTTCCCGGACGGTTGGTGGTGGTTGATTCAAGCCGCCGTGGCAGCGGGGGCGTGAAGGGTTTCGAACTCGTGGGGTGACAGCATCCCGATCCCGCAGTGTCGCCGGCGGGGGTTGGACCAGCCCTCGATCCACTCGAACATCGCCGTCGCGAGGACCTGTTTCGACGGCCACGACCGCCGGTCCAACAGCTCGCGCTGCATGGACGACCAGAACGACTCCATCGCCGCGTTGTCCTGGCTCGAGGCGACCCAGCCCATCGACCCGAGCAGCCCGGCCTGGCGGAGTCGGTGCCCGAACAGCCAGCTCGTATACTGACTGCCCCTGTCCGGGTGAACGATCGTCCCGGGCGGTGGACGGCGCTGCCAACGGGCCATCTGCAACGCGTCGACGACGAGTTCGGTCCGGATGTGGTCCGCGATCGCCCATCCGAGGATCCTCCTGCTCCAGGCATCAATCACCGCGCAGCAGTAGACCCAGCCGTGCGCGGCTTGAGTTCCAGTCATCGTCGCAACACTGGTTCAACTCGCATTCAGTAAAGCATGGAGTCGTTCGGCTGGAGTGGGGACTGCCGCACGAACAGGTGACAGTTGGGGTGTCAGGCCGCGAGGCTCACGGCGGGGTTCATGATGGTCTCGTATTCGATGGGGGTCAATCGACCCAGACGGGCCTGTCGACGGCGGCGGTGATA
>NZ_RBMB01000029.1:0-32229 GCF_003989485.1 Kocuria sp. HSID17590
TCCGGCCAGGACCGGCCCCCGCACGCCTCAGGGAGCCCCGCTCCCCGGGACGGCGCGGTGCTCCTCAGCGCCCGGGACCTGGGGGTCTCGCGCCTCCAGCCACCGCGGCGAGCGGTGGCGCGCGAGCGGCGTCGGGCCCGCAGGTCGTGGCGGCGTGGCGAAACCCTCGAGGCGTCGGCACGCGGCATGACAGACCTCCCACCCGCGGCCGAGCACATCATGCTGGACGTCCGAGCGGGCCGGGCCCTGGCCGTCACCGGACCCAACGGGGCCGGGAAGTCCACGCTCGCCCTCACGCTGGCCGGTCTCCTGGTGCCCGTGCGCGGCACGGTGCGGGCCTCCGCCGCCCTGGCGGGTGACGCCCCGCCGGATCCCGGCCTGTGGGACGGCCGCGAGCTGATCTCGAGGGTGGGCACGGTGTTCCAGCACCCCGAGCACCAGTTCCTGCGCTCAACGGTGCGGGAAGAGCTCGAGTTCGGTCCTGAGCAGCTGCGCCGCCGCTCGGAGGGCGCGGGATCGCGGCGGGACGAGCGGGACACGACGGCCGACGACGCCCGGGTCGAGGACCTGCTGCGGCGGCTGCGCCTGGAGGACCTGGCCGAGGCCAACCCCTTCACGCTCTCCGGGGGCCAGAAGCGTCGGCTCTCCGTGGCCACGGTGCTCGCGGCGGCACCCGCGGTGGTGATCCTCGACGAACCCACGTTCGGCCAGGACGCCCGCACCTGGAAGGAGCTCGTGGACCTCCTGGTGGAGGAGATGGACCGGGGCACGGCCGTGGTGGCGGTGACCCACGACCGGGACCTCATGACCGCGCTCGACGCGCAGGAAGTGGGGCTGGGCTCATGAGCACCACGGCAACACCGGGCATCTTCGGCCCCCGGAGCGGGCTGCTGGCCCGGGCGAACCCCGTCGTGAAGCTGCTCGGCGCCCTGCTGATCACCGTGGTGATCGTGCTGAGCGCCGATCCCGTGACGAACGCGGTGGCCCTGGGGGGTCAGTTGCTCCTGCTCGCGGGGGTGGGCATGCGACCGCTGCGGCTGCTCACGCGGCTGTGGCCGATCCTCGTGGCAGCCCTGATCAGTGGCTGGGGAACGGCCATGCTCTCCGACGCCGGTGGTCCAGTGCTGCTGCAGCTCGGATGGATCACCGTGACCACCGGATCCCTCGCGGCCGGCGGGGCGATCGCGCTGCGCGGGCTGGCCATCGCCCTGCCCGGCATCACGGTGCTGCTGACCACCGACCCCACGGACCTCGCGGACGGTCTCGCCCAGACGCTCAAGCTGCCCGCGCGCTTCGTCCTGGCCGCCCTCGCGGCAATGCGTCTCGTGGAGGTCATGATCACCGAGTGGAGCGTCCTGACGGCTGCTCGCCGCGCCCGCGGGGCCGGAGGATCCCACACGCCGTGGGGTGTGGCCGGAGAATTCGGCGGTCAGGCGTTCACCCTGCTCGTCCAGTCCCTGCGCCGCGCGACCCGGCTGGCCATGACCATGGAGGCGCGAGGGTTCGGGGCGGGACCGCGCACCTGGGCCCGTCCCCTGCACTACAGCCGGGTGGATGTGCTCGTGGGGGTGGCGGTCGTCGTGACGGCAGTCGGTGCTCTTGTCCTGTCGATGGGAATCGGGACGCACCGCTACATCTGGCAGTGATCACGGATCGGCCCTCGCCCGCCTGCATCAGCCGTCTGCGCGCCCCAGCAGGAAGTCGGTCAGGGTGCGGGTCAGGGTGGGGTCCGAGCGGACGGGGTGGCCGTCCACCCTGGTCACGGGCACCGCGAGTCGCACCGAGGACGTGAGCCACACGGCGTCCGCCTCCAGGAGGTCCCGGGGATGCAGGGGCCCGTAGTCCACGCCCCAGCCGTGACGGCGCGCGGCGTCGAAGATCCTGGCCTGTGACGTCCCCGGCAGGATGCCGCGTGACGGTTCGGGCGTCACCAGGGTGGGTGGCTGCCCGGGCGAGGTGCGGGCGCACACCACCGACGACGTTGCCCCCTCAAGGATCCTGCGGTCCGTGGACGTGGTGAACACGACGTCCTGCGCGCCGTTCGCCCGGGCGTGGCGGACGGCGGCCATGTTGACCGCGTAGGAAAGCGTCTTCACACCGGGAAGCAGCCAGGGCATCCCGGAGTCCTCGGCCGGGTCGTGGCCGTGTTCCAGCAGCAGCACGGACACGCCGTCCTGGCGGGCCTCGAAGGTCTGCGGGGGCACCGGCGACACGGTGAGCCACGCCCACGGCTCACCACCCGGCACGCCCCGGCTCACGCTCAGCTTGACCGAGTGCTCGGCCCCGAGATCACGGGACGGGTCGTGGGAACCCGGCCCGGCGGCGTCGAGCCCCAGGGCCAGGGCCGCGCGGCAGACGTCCTGCGGGGGCGCGGGAAGGTCCGCGGTGCGGGCGGAGGCGGCGAGCCGGGCGTGGTGCGCGTCGAACTTGTAGGCGGTGCCGTCCAGCACGTGCAGCGTCTCGAAGATCCCGTCACCGCGGGTGAGCGCCTGGTCCTCCAGGCGCACCATGGGCTCGCGCGGATCAACAGGGCGGGGCGGACCCGTCACGGGGGACAGCAGCACCGCGGCGCCCGGTCCGGAGCTCACGAGCCGCCCCGCTCCTCGGCGGTCGGTGCGGGAAGCTGGGGCGCGGGGCCAGGGTGGATGATGTCCGCGGCCTCCCACACGGGGTCCTCCGCGAGGTAGTGCTCCTCCTGCTCGGCCCACACGTCCCAGTAGTTCTCGTACGTGGCACCGTCGCGGGCGAGGGCCCGCTGCTTGCGCTGCCACGTGGGCAGCTCCACCCACACGGACGTGTCGAGCAGCGCCCGGGCCTCGCGGTGGCAGGCTCCCACGCCCTCCACCAGGACGATCTCGGCGGCGCGCGTGAGCCGGGGCGTGCCCGGTTCGCTGGTCAGCCAGTCCCACGCGGTCCAGTGCGCGTCCTCGCCGCGCCGCAGCGGTTCGAGGATGCGTGTGCGGTACTCGCTCATGCCCTCGGCCAGTCCGTTCCAGCCCGGGTACAGGTCCTCCAGGCGGAAGGTCACGACGTCGTACGAGCGCCGCAGCACCGCCGCGAGCTGATCCGTGAGGGTGGTCTTGCCCGCGCCGGAGCGGCCATCGATGCCCACAACGAACGGGCGGCGCGTGGCTGGCGGCAGCAGCCGCGCGAGGTTGACGCCGTCCGGGAACTGGGCGATCTCATCGTCGTGGAATCCTTCGTCCGGTGCGATCACGGGGCCTCGACCCGTTCGCGCACCCAGGTCACGACGCCGGGGGTGGCCGCCGCGATCTGCTCCCAGGCTGTGTCGAAGTCCTCCGAACCTCCGTACCACGGGTCGGCGATGTCGAGGTCCGTGCCGGAGGCCTCGGCCTGCGGGTCGAAGCTGCGCATCAGACGCACGGTGTCGGCGCGGTCCGGGGGCAGGCGGCGCCGCAACTGTTCGCGTTGGGAGTTCGTCATGGCGAGCAGCATGTCTGCGTCCGCGAGCTCGGCGTCGGTGATTCTGTGCGCGCAGTGGTCGGGGAGGTCGAGGTGGTGGTGCGCGATCACGGCCCGGGCGCGCGGGTCCACGGGATTGCCGTGCTCCTCGTCGCTCACCCCGGCGGAGCCGACCGCCACTCGCCCGCAGAGCCCTGCGCGGTCGAGCTCGGCGCGCAGGAGCGCCTCGGCCATGGGGGAGCGGCAGATGTTGCCGGTGCACACCGTGACGATGTTGAACATGGTCTCCACTGTACGAAAAATCCGCGCCGGGTGAGCGGCCCTGGGGTCCGTGCACCCCGCCGCCACGCCAGCGGCGAAATCCGCGGGGTTCGGCCGGGGTGACGACGGTGCTCCGGGCTGGGCGGCGACGGCGAGCCGGGCAGAAGGGCGACGACGCCACGGGCAAGGAGCGCACCGTCGCGCAGGGAAGGGCGGCGACGGCGCTGCGGAGCCGGGAACACACACGGAACGGGGTGCACGTCCGTGGACGTGCACCCCGTTCGCATCACTGCCGGGTGGCGGCTCCGCAGGGGAGCGCCGGAGTCACTTCTCGTCGAGGTGCTTGGGGGTCGTCTGGTCCCAGGGGGCCTCGCCCTCCGGGGTGTCCTTGACGATGTCGTCCACGGCGGAGGTGACCCACTCGGACTTGTACTGGAAGTCCGTCTCGTCACCGTTCTCGTCCGTCTGGCGGTACCACTCGGTGATCGCCGGATCGTGCGAGTCGAACGCGTCGCCGGCGGCGCGATGGCCCTCGGCGCGCTCCACCTGCAGGGCGAAGTTGTCACCGTGCTCGGCGAGCCCGGCGGCCACGGCCTTCTGGACGGCCGAGTAGGCGAACTTGGTCCGCAGCGTGGCGGGGTCGTTGCTCAGGTCCCGGTACAGGGCGACCATCATCATGGCCACGATCACCGCGAACGGCAGCGCCGAGACGATGACCAGGCGCTGCATGCCCGCCAGCGCGTCGTTGCCGGCCACCAGGAGCATGACGATCGCGATGCCCGCGAGGCACGCGCCCCAGAAGATGACGATCCACTTGCTGGGGTCCGGGCGCCCGCGCTGGGTCATGGTGCCCATGACCACGGAAGCGGAGTCCGCGCTCGTCACGAAGAAGATGCCGATGACGACCATGGCCAGCACCGAGGTGACGGCCGTGAGCGGGAGCTGGTCGAAGAGTCCGAAGAGCATGGACTCGGCGCCGTTGTCCACGGAGAGGTCCGCACCGTTCTTGGAGAAGAACATGGCGGAGCCGCCGAAGACGATGAACCACAGGATGCACACCGAGGCCGGGACCACGAGCACCACGGTCACGAACTGGCGGATGGTGCGGCCACGGGAGATCTTGGCGATGAACATGCCCACGAACGGGGACCACGAGAGCCACCAGGCCCAGTAGTACACGGTCCAGGTGTTGGAGAACTCGGCGCTCTCCGGACCCCACGCGGCCGACTGGCCGGTCATGAAGAGGTACTCGGACACGTATGTGGAGAACGTGGAGGGGATCAGCGTCAGCAGGAAGACCGTGGGTCCCACGAGGAACACGAACAGCGCCAGCACGAAGGCGAGCGAGAGGTTGATGTTCGACAGGTAGCGGATGCCGCGGGAGACGCCCGAGACGGCGGAGATGATGAAGCCCACGGACAGCAGCGCGATGATCACGATCAGCGCGTTGTTGCTGAGCTTGTCCAGCCCGCCCACGATCGAGATGCCGGAGCCGATCTGCATGGCTCCCACGCCCAGGGACGCGGCGGTGCCGAAGAGGGTGGCGAAGATCGCGAAGACGTCGATCAGCTTGCCCAGGGTGCCGTCCACGCGCTTGTGGCCGAGCAGCGCGGTGAACACGCGCGAGATCAGCGGGGCCCGGCCGCGGCGGTAGGCGCCGTAGGCCACGGAGACGCCGACGACGGCGTAGATGGCCCACGGGTTCAGGGCCCAGTGGAAGGCGGACTGCACGAGGGCGTAGACCACCATGGAGTCGCTGCCGGCCTCGGCGACCTTCGAGAAGCCGGGGATCCCGCCCTCGAAGTAGCTCATGGGCTCGAACGCGCCGTAGAAGACCAGGCCGATGCCCATGCCCGCCGCGAAGAGCATCGCGAGCCAGGAGAAGAAGGAGTACTCGGGCTCCTCGTCGTCACGGCCGAGCTTGATCTTTCCTGTGCGGGTGAAGCCGATGAAGATCATGAAGACCACGGCCGCGGTGGAGAGCAGGATGAAGAACCAGCCGGTGTTGTCCGTGACCCACGCGAGCGCGGTTGCCGAGACCGTCGAGAGGCTGTCCGTGCCGAGCACGCCCCACGCGATGAAGCCCACCACGAGGACCGCGGTGATCGCGAAGACCACCCTGTCGGTTCCGAACTTGACCTTGCGGTCCTCCACGCCGACGCCCGGGACCAGTGCCGGGTGGATGCCGTGGGGGTAGGTGAGCTCGTCGATGATCTTCCGGGGGCGGCTGCGGGTGGGGGTGCCCGTGGAGCCGGGGGTGGTCGTCGAGTCCGACGGTCGTCGGTCCTCGGAATGGGGTGGGGTGCTCAAGACAGTTCTCCTGACTGTGGCGGTGAGTGATCGGGGACGGGTGGAGGCGCGGTGGAACTCCCGGATCGGTGACATGTGGACTGCGCCGCGCGGGCAAGTGGTTTCGCCCTGGGCGCACAAACCCTCGAGCATAACCCGGAACCGTCCGGGAACTAAACCGACGGGTAAGGGGCATGTGGGGAGGGGCCGCAAAAAAGTTGAGTGAAACTTGCTCAACTCTGTTGACACGGGTGGCGTCGCGTGTAAACTTGAGTCCTGAAAGCTCAAGTCTTCACGGTTCGAGCGACACGGGGATCCGGTCCTCGTGCGAACCGCATGGCATCAACGAAAGGATCGACTATGTCTCGCGCAGTAGGAATCGACCTCGGCACCACCAACTCCGTGGTGGCAGTGCTGGAAGGCGGCGAACCCGTCGTCATCGCCAACGCCGAGGGCAACCGCACCACCCCGTCCGTCGTGGCGTTCTCCAAGGACGGCGAGACCCTCGTGGGTGACGTGGCCAAGCGCCAGGCCGTGACGAACGTGGACCGCACCGTGGCCTCCGTGAAGCGCCACATGGGCACCGACTGGACCACCGAGATCGACGGCAAGAAGTACACCCCGCAGGAGATCTCCGCCCGCATTCTCATGAAGCTCAAGGCGGATGCCGAGTCCTACCTGGGCGACACGGTCACGGACGCCGTGATCACAGTCCCCGCGTACTTCAACGACGCCGAGCGCCAGGCCACCAAGGAGGCCGGTGAGATCGCCGGCATGAACGTGCTGCGCATCGTCAACGAGCCCACCGCAGCGGCCCTGGCCTACGGTCTGGAGAAGGGCAAGGAGGACGAGCTCATCCTGGTCTTCGACCTCGGTGGCGGCACGTTCGACGTCTCCCTGCTGGAAGTCGGCAAGGACGAGGACGACTTCTCCACCATCCAGGTCCGCGCCACCGCCGGTGACAACCGCCTCGGCGGCGACGACTGGGACCAGCGGATCGTGGACTGGCTGCTGGAGCAGGTGAAGTCCAAGACCGGTGCGGACCTGTCCAAGGACAAGATCGCCCTGCAGCGCCTGAAGGAGGCGGCCGAGCAGGCCAAGAAGGAGCTGTCCTCCGCCACCTCCACCACCATCTCCCTGCAGTACCTGTCCGTGACTCCCGAGGGTCCGGTGCACCTGGACGAGAAGCTGTCCCGCGCCAAGTTCGAGGACCTCACCAAGGATCTGCTGGCCCGCACCGAGAAGCCGTTCAAGGACGTCATCGCGGAGGCCGGGATCAAGGTCTCGGACATCGACCACGTGGTGCTCGTGGGTGGCTCCACCCGCATGCCCGCCGTGGTCGAGAAGGTCACGCAGCTGGCCGGCAAGGCCCCGAACAAGGGCGTGAACCCGGACGAGGTCGTGGCCATCGGCGCCGCGATCCAGGCGGGCGTGCTCAAGGGTGACCGCAAGGACGTGCTGCTGATCGACGTGACCCCGCTGTCGCTGGGCATCGAGACCAAGGGCGGCGTGATGACCAAGCTCATCGAGCGCAACACGGCCATCCCCACGAAGCGCTCCGAGACCTTCACGACCGCCGAGGACAACCAGCCCTCCGTGTCCATCCAGGTCTTCCAGGGTGAGCGCGAGTTCACCCGGGACAACAAGAACCTGGGCACGTTCGAGCTGACCGGCATCGCGCCGGCCCCGCGCGGCATGCCGCAGATCGAGGTCACCTTCGATATCGACGCCAACGGCATCGTGCACGTGTCCGCCAAGGACAAGGGCACGGGCAAGGAGCAGTCGATGACCATCACGGGCGGCACCTCGCTGTCCAAGGAGGACATCGACCGCATGGTGAAGGACGCCGAGGCCAACGCGGACGCCGACAAGCAGCGCCGTGAGGCCGCGGACCGCCGCAACAACGCGGAGCAGACCGCGTACTCGGTGGAGAAGCTGATCAAGGACGACGAGGGCGCCATCCCCGAGGGCGTCAAGTCCGAGGTCCAGGCGGACGTGGACGCCGTCAAGGCCGCGCTCGAGGGCGATGACGACGATGCCGTGAAGACCGCGTTCGAGAAGCTGCAGGCCTCACAGACCAAGATCGGCGAGGCGCTGTACGCGCAGTCCCAGAACGAGGGTGCCGAGGGTGCCCAGACGGGTGCTGCCGGTGCCGAGGGCGCCCAGGCCAAGGACGACGACGACATCGTCGACGCCGAGGTCGTGGACGACGACAACGACGGGAAGAAGTGAGCATGAGCGATTCCGAGAACCCGACGGGCAACGGCCAGTCCGTGCCGCAGGACCCGGACCACTCGGCTGAGCATGCCCAGCAGGCCGACGGCGCACAGGGACAGGAGGGTCTGACCGTGGACGACATCCTCGACACCCCCCAGTCCCAGGACGCCGGGGCCGCGGACGCGGCGTCGCTCCAGGGCGACGCCGCCCCGGCGGGCGGATCGGAGGCCCAGGGCTCCGAGGCGCAGAAGCTCGCGGACGAGCGGTTGGAGGACCTCCGCCGGCTGCAGGCGGAGTTCGTGAACTTCAGGAACCGCACCGTGCGTGAGAAGGACCAGTTGCGGGACTTCGTGTCCGGCGAGATGGTTGCCGCGCTGTTGCCGGTCCTCGACGACGTCGACGCCGCCCGCAAGGCGGGGGACCTCGAGGAGGGCCCGTTCGCGGCGATCGCCGCGAAGCTCGAGGAGGCCCTCACCAAGAAGGGGCTCACGCGGATCGGCGAGGTGGGTGAGGTGTTCGACCCGAACATCCACGAGGCCGTTCTGCAGCAGCCCACCCAGGACGTGGCACCGGATCATGTGTCCATGGTGCTGCGCTCGGGCTTCAAGGTGGGCAACAAGGTCGTCCGAGCGGCCCAGGTGGCCGTGGCGACGCAGCCGTAGCGACACCATGAACTCGGGGCGGGTCCACATGACGGGACCCGCCCCGAGCCGTATCACAGCACATCGAAGAGAAAGGAGGCGTCATGGCCAGTCAGGACTGGATTGACAAGGACTTCTACAGCGTCCTGGGCGTCTCCAAGGACGCATCCCAAGCTGACGTCAAGAAGGCGTACCGCAAGCTGGCCCGCAAGTACCACCCGGACCAGAACCCCGGGGATGCGGCTGCGGAGAAACGGTTCAAGGACATCACCGAGGCGAACTCGGTGCTCTCGGACCCCGAGGAGCGTGAGCAGTACGACGCGATCCGGGCCATGGGCTCCGGCGCGCGCTTCACGGCCGGCGGTCCGGAGGGTGCCGGCGGCGCCGGCGGAGCGGGCTTCGAGGACATCTTCGGAGACATCTTCAACGGCGGTGGTGGCCGACGGCGCTACACCACCTCCAGCGGCGGTGGCGGCCGACGGCGCTACACCACCTCCAGCGGCGGTGGCGGGGGTTTCGAGGACATCTTCGCCCAGTTCGGCGGGGGCCAGGGCGGCGGCTTCGGCGGCCAGTCCGGGTTCGGCGCTCAGGGTGGCTTCAGCGGCTACCAGGCCCCGCCCGCCAAGGGCGAGGACATCCACACGACCACCACCATCCCGCTGCGCTCGGCGTACAACGGCACCACGGTGAAGCTGCGCCGAGGCAACGGCCAGACCACCACGGTGCGCGTGCCCAAGGGCGTCAAGGACGGTCAGCGGCTGAAGATCGCGGGCAAGGGCCACACCGGCCCGGGCGGCAACGGGGACCTCTTCGTGACCGTCAAGGTCAAGGAGCACCCGTTCTTCACCCGCGAGGGCCAGGACGTGCACGTCACCGTTCCGGTCTCCGTGGCGGAGGCGGGTCTCGGCGCGACCGTCCAGGTCCCCACCTTGGACGGGGGCCACGTGAACGTGAAGGTTCCCGCCGGCACCTCCTCGGGGCGCCGGATGCGCGTCAAGGGCAAGGGTTTCACGTCCGGGTCCAGCACCGGGAACATGATCGTCACCGTGCAGATTGTGCTGCCCGCCACGATCAACGACGCCGCACGGCAGGCACTCGAGGACTTCGCCGCCGCCACGGAGGACTTCGACCCGCGTGCGGACCTGGGTGCGCAAGCGGCCGTCTGAGATGGCGGTGGACTTCACGAAGCCCGGGTTCGTGATCTCGGTGGCGGCCGAGCTCGCGGACATGCACCCGCAGACCCTGCGCCAGTACGACCGCCTGGGGCTTGTGACGCCGTCGCGGGCCTCCGGGCGGGCACGGCGCTACTCGCAGCTGGACGTGCAGAAGCTGCGCCAGATCCAGGAGCTCTCCCAGGCGGGCGTGTCCCTCGAGGGGATCAAGCGGATCATGCAGCTGGAGAACCAGGTGCAGGCGCTGCAGTCGCGCGTCACCGAGCTCTCGGAGGAGCTGGAGAACGAGCGCCAGGCCCGCAGCGAGCGGGAGAAGATCTTCATCGCGGGCTCCGGCGGGGAGGTGGTGCGCATTGCCCGCGGGGGACGCCGCGCCCCCCGCAAGGTCTCCCAGGCGCTGATGCTCTACCGCCCGGCGCGGTCCGGCGGCACCGCGGACCGGGAAACCGCCACGGCGGCGTCGGGCGCCCCACGGCGTTCGGCCCGGGGCAGCGGCCCGGGCTGAGAACCCGCCACCACGGTCCCCGCACGGTCTCCGGACGGTGCGGGGGCCGTGGTCGTCCGGGGGGGGCACCCGGGTGTGCGCGGGGACACGGGCGGGGACATACCCTGGGAAGGCCCCGCCCCGATCCCAGGAGCCGTCCGTGTCAGAATCCCGCCCACCCCACGAGAAACGCGCTGCAGCGCACGGACCCTCCGCCGCCCACGAACCCTCCGCCGCCCAAAGACCCGCCGGGAGCCGCTCCGGACAGGCCCGCCGGGAGCCGGTGGCTCAGCGCGGGGTGCGCGGCGCGAAGTCCTTCCTCTCCGAGATCAGCTACCCCCACAACATCCACCCGGCCGTGGTGCCCGGCGTCTCGGTGGAGGACCAGAGGGTCCGCTACGGCGTGGACAAGCTGGTGGTGGGCGTGGCCCCGGCGGCCTGATCGTCGGGTTCATCGTGTGGGGTCTCGTGGACACGGACTCGCTGACCGCGGCGTCCGGGGCTGCACTGAACTGGGCCATGCTGAACATGGGCTGGTCCTTCAACCTGCTGGCGATCGGACTGCTGGTCTACCTGCTGTACCTCGCGTTCTCGCACTACGGCAGGATCCCCCTCGGCCTCGACGGGGACACCCCCGCATACTCCACAGCGTCGTGGGCGGCCATGCTGTTCGCCGCGGGGATCGGGATCGGCATCATCTTCTTCGGCCCGTTCGAGCCGATGACCTACTTCCTCTCACCGCGCCCTGGCTCCGCGGAGCCAGGGACCATGGAGGCCATGAAGAAGGCCTCCGCGCAGGCCGCCCTGCACTGGGGGCTCAACGCGTGGGCCATCTACGGTCTCGTGGGCGTGGCGGTGGGCTACACCTCCTACCGGCGCGGCCGGGTTCCGCTCATGAGCTCCGTGTTCGCGCCGTTCTTCCGGCAGGGGCGCACGGACAACGTGGTGGGGCGGGTCATCGACATCCTCGCGATCCTGGCCACCCTGTTCGGCACGGCGGCCGCGCTGGGCATCGGTGCACTGCAGATCAGCCGCGGGGTGGACATCTTCACGGGCATGGGGTCCACGGGCAACGCCGGTGCGCTCACCATCATCTCGGTACTGACAGCCGGGTTCATCGCCTCCGCAGTCTCCGGGGTGGCCAAGGGCATCCGGTGGCTGTCCAACATCAACATGGTGCTGGCCATCGGCCTGGCGCTGTTCTTCTTCGTCCTGGGGCCCACGGCGTTCCTGCTCAACTACGTGCCCGCGGTGATCGTCACGTACTTCGCCGAGCTGCCGGACATGCTCTCGGCGTCCATGTCCGACGGTCCGCAGATGCAGAAGTTCCTCTCCACCTGGACCACGTTCTACTGGGCCTGGTGGGTCTCCTGGGCGCCGTTCGTGGGGATCTTCGTGGCCAAGATCTCCCGGGGGCGCACCATCCGCCAGTTCGTGCTGGGGGTGCTGTTCATCCCCTCGGCCATCGTGGTCATGGCCTTCACCGTGCTGGGCGGCACCGCCATCTGGCAGCAGCTGCAGACCCGCGCGATCGCCCCGGACAACACGGTGGACACCCTGCCCCCGCCGGAGGAGATCTTCTTCACCGTCCTGGACGGGCTGCCGGGCGCCGGGATCATGGCGGGTGTGGTGGTGGTCATGCCCGCGGTCTTCTTCGTGACCACCGCGGACTCGGCCTCCGTGGTGACCTCGCAGATGTCCCAGCGGGGCAACCCCAACCCCAAGCGGCGGGTGACGGTGTTCTGGGGCCTGTGCATGGCCGGGATCGCCGTGGTGATGCTGCTGATCGGCGGGCAGAACGCGCTGACCGGGCTGACCGGGCTGCAGAACCTCATCACGATCACCGCCCTTCCGTTCACGCTCATCATGTTCGCGATGGCCGTGGCCCTGCACAAGGACCTGCGGCGGGACCCGATGATCATCCGCGAGCAGTACTCGCGCTGGGCGGTGGACAAGTCCGTGCGCCACGGGATCGACGAGTACGGCGACGACTTCACGTTCGCCGTGGAGCACGCCCCGGACAGCAAGTGGGCCACGGGCGCGGACTTCGACTCCTCCGCGCCGGAGGTCACCGACTGGTACCAGCGCACGGACGAGGACGGCAACCCCGTGGACTACGACTACGAGACGGGCGAGTTCACGGGGGTCCCGGAAGAGGTGGGACACGATGACACAGGGGAGCCCTCGCAGGGCCATGCTGGGGATTCGGCGGGGAGCGGACGGCGGTAGGCCCCGGGCGGGAGCGAACCCGGGGCCGGTCGCCGTCAGCGACGCCGGTAGGCCAGGTCCCGCGGCACGCGACCGGCCTCGGTGGCCTTGCGCTCGAAGCTCGTGAGGATCCTGCCCTCCCAGCGGGGTGCCCAGCCGGTGTCCGGGTGCTCGTCGTCCGCGAGAGGGCCCGGGTGGAGGTTCTCGAAGTCTGCAGCCGCGGCGTCGAGGACCTCGCGCATCACCACGGCGTACTCCTGCCAGTCCGTGGCCAGGTGCCAGATCCCGCCCGGCTCCAGGACGCGGGCGGCGAGCTCGGCGAAGGCGGGGGAGACCAGCCGGCGCTTGTGGTGGCGGGTCTTGTGCCAGGGGTCCGGGAAGAACACCCACAGCTCGTGCACGGAGCCGGGCTCGAGCATGTGCTCCAGGACCTCCGGGGCGTTGGCCTGGGCCACGCGCACGTTGGTGACTCCGGCCTGTGCCGCCTTCATGAGCAGGTCCGCGATCCCGGGCTTGTAGACCTCCACGGCCAGGTGGTCGAGCTCCGGGTGCGCGGCGGCGTGGGCCACGATCGCCTCGCCGAGCCCCGAGCCGATCTCCACCACGAGCGGCGCCACCCGCCCAAAGGCTGCCTCGTGGTCCAGGCGGTAGGAGGGGTCCACGGAGGTGTCGGTCATGACGCGCGGGATCTCCAGGACCCATTCGCCCGCGTGCTCGTCCCACGCCTTCTGGCGCTTGGGGGACAGCCGGTCCCCGCGGCGCACGAAGGAGTAGGGCTGGCGGTGGAACGCCGGGTTCGACGGCGCTGCCGCCGCCGGGGTCTCACCCGCCCCGGTTCCCTGCTCGGCGCCGGGGGCCTGTCCTGCAGCGGCCGCGGGGCCGCCGGAGGTGGGGCCCGCGGGGGTGCGCTCGGCACCAGCACCCGGAAGGGCGGCGTCGTGCTCGGAGCGTTCGGAGACAGGGCGTTCGGGGACGGGGTGCTGTGGGGTGCGGTCGCTGGATTCCATCGTGGAACATCCTAGGTGGGGCGCGCGAGGTGTGGCGGATCCCGCGGGCCTGCGCGCGGACCCCCACGATCCGCCACCGCGCGTGCGACTAGCATGGGGGCATCCCACCCCCGTTGCCGCGTCGTCGCGCGCCCAGGAGATCCCGCATGTCCCAGAGCTCCGGAGCACCCGAGCCAGTTCGCAGCAGACTGGGGTTGAACCCGCGCCTGGACCGGGTGGTGTTCGTGGGCGCGCTGGGCGTCCTCTCCGCCGTGAGCCCCATGGCCACGGACATGTACCTGGCGTCCATGCCGGAGATGTCCCAGTGGTTCGACACCACGGCCAGCATGGTTCAGCTGAGCCTCACCGCCTACATGGTGGGCATGGCGATCGGGCAGTTCGTGCTCGGCCCGCTCTCGGACGTCCTGGGGCGCCACAAGCTCATGGTCGCGGGCACGGCACTGTTTCTTCTCTCCTCGGTGGTCATCATCTTCACCACGGACATCCGCGTGGTGCTGGCCCTGCGGTTCGTCCAGGGCGTCGCGGGCGCGGCCGGGGTGGTGATCGCCCGCGCGGTGGTCTCGGACATCGCCCGTGGCCACCGCGCCGCCCAGCTCTACTCGGTGCTCTCGCTCATCACGTCCCTCGCACCGGTGGTTGCACCGCTGGCCGGCGGGGTGATCGCCACCGTGGCGGACTGGCGTGTGGTGTTCTGGGTGCTCACCGGCTTCGGCGTGGTCATGCTCGCGTGCTCCGTGTTCGTCATCCCGGAGACGCTGCCGCGCGAGGCGCGCTCGGGCGGCGGGCTGGGACGGATCTTCCGCAACGCCGGGGAGGTGCTCCGCGACCGCGTGTTCCGCCGCTACGCGCTGAGCTTCGCGTTCGCCTTCGGCGCCCTGTTCTCCTACATCTCCGCGTCCTCGTTCGTGATCCAGAACGTGCTGGGCTACAGCGCGCTGGCGTACTCCGCGATCTTCGCGCTCAACGCGTGCGGGTCCATCGCCACGGGCGTGGTCAACACCAAGCTCGTGGGAAGCCGGTCCCCGGAGTCCCTGCTGCTGGTGGGCGTGGTGGGTCTGACAGTGTTCTCAGTTCTGAACGTGGTGCTCGTGCTGCTGGGTGTCCTGGGCACGGTCACCCTGGTGCTGATCTTCCTGGCCCAGGCATGCATGGGCTTCGTGCTGGGCAACGCCGTGGCCCTGGCGCAGCAGCGCGCCCAGCACAAGAAGCTCTCCGGGACCGGCTCGGCGGTCGTGGGCATGGGCCAGTTCGTGATGGCAGGGATCGTCACGCCCCTGACGGGGCTCGCGGGGGAGGGCAGCGCCGTCCCCATGGCGGTGTGCATGGCGGTGTGCGCGGCGGTCTCCGTGGTGACTGTGCGGCTGGCGAACTCCCACCACGCGCAGAGCGGTGCCTGAACGCGGCGCGGCACCCGCGTCCGGCACGACGCCGGGCAGCCCCAGTTCTGCGCGACGGCGCCGCGCTGGCCCCGGCAGACGACGCGAGCCCGACGACGTCGTCGGCCGCACCCGCCGCGCGACATGGCCCGCAATGAAGCGCAGAGTCCCCGGGCAGGGTCCGTGGTGTGGTTCACTTTCCGAAATGGTGACGGTTCCCGCGGGAAATTCACCGCTTCCGGCCCCCACACGACCGAGGGACACTTCCATGCTCGACGCGCTGCAATCCATCCTCGACACCCTGGACGGGTTCGTCTGGGGACCGTTCCTGCTGATCCCCCTGCTACTGGGCACGGGCATCTACCTGACCATCCGGCTCGGAGGACTCCAGCTCACCAAGCTGATCCCCGCGCTGCGGCTCGCGCTGTTCGAGCGCAAGGACCACGACGCCCCCGGCGGTGACGTCTCCCAGTTCCAGGCCCTGACCACGGCGCTCGCGGCCACGGTGGGCACGGGCAACATCGTGGGCGTGGCCACCGCGCTGTCCATCGGCGGGCCCGGCGCGCTGTTCTGGATGTGGGTCACCGGCGTGCTGGGCATGGCGTCCAAGTACTCGGAGGCGTTCCTGGGCGTGCGCTTCCGCACACGGGACGCCAAGGGCGAGATCTCCGGCGGACCCCAGTACTACCTGTTCCGCGGCATCCCCAATGGCTTCGGCAAGTTCCTCTCGATCTTCTTCGCGGTCGCCGCGGTGCTGGCCTCGTTCGGCATCGGCAACATGACCCAGGGCAACTCGATCTCCGCGAACGTGGAGTCCTCCTTCGGCGTGCCCGTGTGGATCACCGGCCTTGTGCTGGCCGTGCTCACGCTGCTCGTGCTCGTGGGCGGCATCAAGTCCATCGGCAAGGTCACCGCGGGTCTCGTGCCCGTGATGATCGTCTTCTACGTGCTGGGTGCGCTGTTCATCCTGGTCGTCAACATCGACGCCGTGCCCGCCGCGTTCGGCACCATTTTCGCCTCGGCGTTCACCGGCCACTCCGCCGTGGGCGGCTTCGCCGGCTCGGCGATCATCATCGTGGTTCAGATGGGCGTGGCCCGCGGCATCTTCTCCAACGAGTCCGGCATGGGCTCGGCGGCCATCGCCGCGGCCGCCGCTCAGACCACGCACCCCGTGCGCCAGGGCCTGGTGTCCATGACCCAGACGTTCATCGACACGATCATCGTGGTCACCTGCACGGGCCTGGTCATCGTGACCACCGGCGTGTGGGAGCAGGGCAAGGACTTCGCCGCGACCATGACCGGTGACGCGTTCAGCCACGGCCTGCCCGGCGGCTGGGGCCACCTGATCGTGACGCTCGGCCTGGTGCTCTTCGCGTACTCCACCATCCTGGGCTGGGCCTACTACGGCGAGCGCTGCATGGAGCGGCTCTTCGGCCGCGCCTCGGTGATGCCCTACCGCGTGTTCTTCTCGGTCATCGTGTTCGTGGGCTGCAGCGTGCCCCTGGCCATCGTGTGGTCCTTCGCGGACCTCATGAACGGGCTCATGGCCATCCCCAACCTGATCGGCCTGATCATCCTCTCGGGCCTCGTGGCGCGGGAGACCAAGCACTACCTGCGCAACGACCCCCAGCTGCGGGCCGGCAAGGTGCAGGTGGACGGCTTCATGGAGGGCCGCCCCGGCGCGATCGACAGCTACGTGGCCCCGGAGCGGGCGGGGGCACCCCGCACGCGCTGACCCGCGGTCCGGACGGCACGACGTCGTCCCCGGCCCGTTCCGCGGGTCCCGCGGCCCGCCTCCCCGCTCCCGGGAAGGCGAGCCGCGCCCGTGTGCGCCACGCCACGGAGACGGGGGTGCGGAGGTGTAATCTCAGCACACATGACCAACAGCTCCACCGCCGTGTCCCCGCCCCACGCCCACTCGGGTCCCCCTCGAGGTCTGAGCAACCGGCACATCCAGCTCATCGCGATCGGCGGCGCCATCGGCACCGGCCTGTTCATGGGCTCCGGGCGCACCATCTCCCTGGCGGGGCCCTCGGTGGTCTTCGTCTACATGGTGATCGGGTTCTTCCTGTACTTCATGATGCGGGCCATGGGGGAGCTGCTGCTGTCCAACCTGCACTACAAGACGTTCGCGGACTTCGCGGCGGACCTGATCGGGCCCTGGGCGGGCTTCTTCGTGGGCTGGTCCTACTGGTTCTGCTGGATCGTCACCGCGATCGCGGAGCTCGTGGCCATCACCGGCTACATGCAGTTCTGGTGGCCCGGGATTCCCCTGTGGCTGCCCACGGTGGCGGTGCTCGCCGTCGTCTTCCTGCTCAACGCCGTGAGCGTGAAGAACTTCGGCGAGATGGAGTTCTGGTTCGCGCTCATCAAGATCGTGGCCATCCTGGCGCTGATCGTCACGGGCGCGGTCATGGCCCTGACGCACTTCACGTCCCCTGACGGTGACGTGGCGCAGATCTCCAACCTGTGGAACGACGGCGGGTGGTTCCCGCACGGCGCCATGGGCGTGGTCGCGGGCTTCCAGATCGCGGTCTTCGCGTTCGTGGGTGTGGAGCTCGTGGGCACCACCGCCGCCGAGGCGCGCGATCCCCGCAAGACCCTGCCGCGCGCGATCAACTCGGTGCCCGTGCGCATCCTCATCTTCTACGTGGGCTCCCTGCTGGCCATCCTGGTGGTCACCCCGTGGCGTGCGATCGACCCGGAGCAGTCTCCGTTCGTGGCCATGTTCGCGCTGGCCGGGCTGGCGGGCGCGGCCTCCGTGGTGAACTTCGTGGTGCTGACCTCCGCGATGTCCTCCTCGAACTCCGGTGTCTTCTCCACCTCGCGCATGCTCTTCGGCCTCGCGGCGGAGGGCAGCGCACCGCGGCTGTTCACCGGTCTGAACAAGGTGGGTGTTCCGGTGCGGGCCCTCTACGTCACGGCCCTGGTGCTGCTGCTGACCATCCCCGTGCTCTACGCCGGGGACTCGATCATCGAGGCGTTCACCCTCATCACCTCGGTGGCCTCGCTGCTGTTCATGTTCGTGTGGTCCATGATCCTGGTCTCCTACATGCGCTACCGCCACAAGTTCCCGGAGCGCCACCGCTCCTCCGAGTACAAGATGCCGGGCGGCGTGGTGGCCTGCATCGCCGTGCTGCTGTTCTTCGCGTTCGTGGTGTGGGCGCTGAGCCTCGAGCCGGAGACGGCCGCGAGCCTCGTCGCGCTGCCCGTGTGGCTCGGGCTGCTGGGTGTCGCGTGGGTCTTCGTGCGCCGCACCGAGTCCCACCGCCAGGCGTTCGAGTGGTTCAAGCAGGAGATGGCGCGCCCCGTGGAGAACGAGCACTCGGAGGGCTGAACCGCCCTCGGGCCACCGCCCCGGGGTCCTGCCCACGGGCGGCGGTCCCGCCTATGGTGGGGGCATGACACGACTGCCCGAACCCCTGACCCTGACCGCGCCGCACGGCGAGGGAACCGTCCTGAGCTACGGCGCCCACGCGATGTCCTGGGCCCCGGAGGGCCACGAGCCCGTCCTGTGGGTCTCCTCCCGCGCCGCCACCGAGACCGGGCGTGCGATCCGTGGCGGCGTGCCCGTGTGCTTCCCGTGGTTTGGTCCCGGCCGCACCGGTGAGATGACCCCCGCCCACGGCTTCGCCCGGATCACCGAGTGGCACCTGGACGATCAGGGCCAGGACGACGCCGGCAACGCGTTCGCGAGCTTCACCCTCACCCCCCAGGACGTCTCCGAGCAGCTGCGCGAGTCCTTCCCGCACGAGTTCTCCGCCACCCTGCGCATGAGCGTGGGCTCCGCACTGCGCCTGGAGCTGAGCGTCACCAACACCGGTGAGGAGACCTTCGAGATCGAGGAGGCCCTGCACACCTACCTCAGCGTGGGCGATGCCACCCGCGTGCGCGTCCGCGGGCTGGACGGCGTGCCGTTCCACGACAAGGTCACCAAGGAGCAGCGCACGCAGGTGGGGGACCTCACCGTCGAGGGCGAGACCGACGCCGTCTTCGCCCACCGCGGCGAGGTCCGGGTCCTGGACCCGGACCTCGGGCGCACGCTCGTGGTCTCCAAGGAGGGCTCCGACAGCACCGTGGTCTGGAACCCCTGGAAGGACAAGGCCGTGGGCATGTCCGACTTCGCGGACGACGAGTGGCAGCAGATGCTGTGCGTCGAGGCTGGCAACGTCATGGGCTCACCCGTGCGGCTGGCCGCCGGCGAGTCCCACGTGCTCGCCCAGGTCATCGAGGTGGAACCGCTGTCCGAGGACGACGCCGCGTTGCAGGGCTGAGCGGTCCGGTCCGGGTGGGCGCGGGGCCGAGGTCCCCGGCCCGCCCCGCGCGCGGTCGCCGCCCCGCAGGCGTGAGCCGCCTGTCCACGGGTGACCCGTGGAACTGCCCGCGGGCGACCCCCGGAACCGTCAGGCGCGCGCGCCGGACCCGGCCGCGGCGTCGTCGTCGGAACGCGGAGCGGGTGCCGAACCGGTCTCCGAGAGGGCGGGCTTCGAGGAGGTGAGGTCCACGGTGTGGTGGATCTGCGCGTCCAGGGCGCCGGGGTGGGCGCCCATGAAGGCGTCCACCTCCTGGGCGGTGGCGTTGAACTTGGGATCGTGCTTCAGGTAGAGGTTCGTCTCGCGCACCACGAGACCTGACAGCAGGACCAGTCCGATCAGGTTGGGGATGGCCATGAAGCCGTTCATGATGTCCGAGAACGTCCACACCAGGGTGAGCGGTGCCAGTGCGCCCAGCCCGGCGGCAATCGAGAAGACCACGCGGTAGACGATTGCCGCGCGGGCGCCGGCCAGCCGCTCCACGTTGCGCTCGCCGTAGTAGGCCCAGCCGAGCACCGTGGAGTAGCCCAGCAGCACCAGGCAGATGGTCACGATCGTGCCGCCCCAGGTGCCGGGCAGGCCGGTGGAGAACGCCACCGAGGTCATGGTGGCCGTGTCCGTGCCGCTCCACACACCCGTGGAGAGGATCACGAAGCCCGTGATGGAGATGACCACCAGGGTGTCCACGAAGGTCTGCGTCATGGACACCAGGCCCTGTCGCACGGGGTGGCTGGTCTGGGCGATCGAGGCCGCAATGGACGCGGTGCCCATCCCGGACTCGTTCGAGAACAGCGAGCGTGCCGCGCCCATCTGGATGGCCATCAGCACGGTGGATCCCACGAAACCGCCGGTCGCGCCCATCGGGGTGAACGCGCCTTCGAAGACCATGCGCAGGGCGTCGGGGATGCCCTGGTAGTTCACGCCGATGATGTAGAGCCCCGAACCGATGTAGAGCACGATCATCAGCGGCACCAGGTACGTGGTGACCTTCGCGATGGACTGGATGCCACCCAGCAGCGCGATGCCCGTGCCCACGGCCAGGACAACGGCCGTCAGGAGCGGCGGAACGTTGAAGGAGTGCTCCAGGTTCGAGGCGATTGCGTTGCCCTGGGTCATGTTGCCGATGCCGAACGTGGCCACCACGCAGCACACCGCGAACATCACGGAGAGGAAGCGCCCGAACTTGTTGGGAATCCCTCGCGCCAGGTAGACCTGCGGGCCGCCCGTGAGCTGCCCGGCGGTGTCCCGGGTGCGGAAGCGCACGCCCAGGAAGCACTCCGCGTACTTCGAGGCCATGCCCACCAGCGCCGTGAGCCACATCCAGAACAGGGCTCCAGGGCCGCCCACGGAGATCGCCGCGGCCACGCCCACGATGTTGCCCGTGCCCACGGTGGCGGCCAGTGCGGTGGACATCGCGGCGAACGAGGTGATGTCCCCCTTCTCCCCGGTGCCCCGGGAGCGGCGCCCGAAGCCCAGGCTCATGGCCTTGGTGAACAGCCGGAACTGGATGCCGCGCAGCCGGATGGTGAGGAAGACACCGGTGCCGAAGAGCAGGGGCAGCAGGAGCCAGGGCCCCCAGACGAGGTCGCGGACGAAGTCCAGGGTGTTCTGCAGCGTGTCCATGGGGGAGCTTTCGTGAGAGCCGGACGTGCGGTGCTGTCCAACCTAGCTCACAGGGGCGGCGGGGGGACGGGGTTCGCTCCCGCCCCCGGACAGACGGCGACGCCGCAGTGGTGACCACTGCGGCGTCGCCGTCGTTAGGGCGTGGGGAGGCTACTTCTGGACCATCAGGCCCGCACCGATGGCGGCCATGAAGAAGTCCTTGGACAGCGAGATGCCCTGCTCGGAGGGGCGGATGCCGTCGTCCTGGGTCATCTCCGAGTTGCGGAAGTACATGGTCAGCAGCCCGGCGCTGAACGCGAGCAGCCCCGCGCCGGCGAGGCGCTTGGAGACGAACGGGGTGACCAGCGCGGCGCCCACGGCCAGCTCGCTGCCGGCGATGAACGTGGCGAAGGTCTTGGAGTCCCACTCGGCGAACTGGGGGACGCCGGTGGCGGCGAACTGCTTGAGGCCCTCGGCCGCCTGGGCGTCCATGCCGAGCTTGCCGTAGCCGGACTGCAGCAGGTAGGCGCCGGGGACGCCGCGGAGGATGGCGTTGGAGATGCGCATGGGTGAACCTTTCGTCGGAGTGGGGCGGGGCCGGGCAGGGGGCCCGAGGTGCCCGCCGAGGATCGATGCTCATGCTAACAGCGGCCCGTTTTGAACCCTTCCCCGGCGTCCCATGCCGTGAGCGAACGGCTCGCGCACCCCGGCAGGGCCCTGCCTAGGGTGGTGGCACACCGCGGGCGCCGCGCCCGCACGACCCGTTCGAGAAGGGGAAGCCATGGACATCACCACCATGAAGAAGATCCTGCTGGTGCTCACGAGCCAGGACACGCTGGGCGAGACGGGCGAGCCCACCGGCTACAACGTGGCCGAGGCGTCCCACCCGTGGAAGGTGTTCCGGGACGCGGGGTACTTCGTGGACTTCGCCTCCATCGAGGGCGGGCAGCCCCCGCGGGACGAGGTCCAGGAGGCGGACCCGGTCCAGGTGGAGTTCACCCAGGACGAGACCGCCAAGGCCTCCCTCTACAACACCCCGAAGGTCTCCGTGGTGGACCCGGCGCAGTACGACGCTGTGTACCTCGTGGGCGGGCACGGCACCATGTGGGACTTCACGGGCAACGCGGCCCTGCAGAAGCTCGTGGCCGCGGTCTACGACGCCGGCGGCGTCGTCGGCGCCGTGTGCCACGGGCCCTCCGGGCTGGTGGACGTGGAGCTGTCCAACGGCGTGCGCCTGCTCTCCGGGCGCAAGGTGGCCGCGTTCACCAACGCGGAGGAGGAGGCCGTGGGCAAGCAGGACACCGTGCCCTACCTGCTCCAGGACCGGCTCGAGGAGCAGGGCGCCACCGTCAAGGCGGCGGAGAACTGGGAGGAGAACGTCCAGGTGGACGAGCGCCTCGTCACCGGCCAGAACCCCCAGTCCGCGGCCGGCGTGGCCAAGGAGATGACCAAGCTGCTCACCGAGGTGGTGCGCGAGCAGAAGGCCGAGGAGGAGCAGGCGGCGCAGGCCCTGCGCGAGGAGCACGACGCCGAGAAGGCCGAGGGCGAGCAGGAGTGAGGCCCCTCGCGCTGGTCACCGGCGCCTCCTCCGGCATCGGGTTCGAGATCGCCGCCCAGCTCAGCGCCCGCGGCTACGACATCGTGGGTGTGGGCGCGAGCGGGCGGATCGGCACCCTGCAGAGCGAGCTCGAGAAGGCGGCGGACGCCGCCACCCCCGTGGGCACGGTGGTCCCCGTGCGCGCGGACCTCAGTACCGCCGAGGGGGTGGAGCACGTCTGGGAGCAGGTCGAGTCGCTGGGCCGGCACCTCGACGTCGCCGTGCTCAACGCCGGGAAGTCCCTGGGCGGGTCCTTCGTGGACACGGACCTCGAGGACGAGCTGCACATGCTGGACCTCAACGTCACCGGGCAGGTGCGCCTGGCCAAGCACGTGGTGCAGACCATGGCCCGGCAGCGTTCAGGGCGGATCCTCATCACGGCCTCGCTCTCCGCGCTGACCCCCACGCCGTACGAGTCCATCTACGGGCCCACGCGGGCGTTCACCTACGCGTTCGCCCAGGGGCTGCGCGAGGAGATGAGGGAGTACGGGGTGACCGTGACGGCGCTGCTGCCGGGTGCCACGGCCACCGGCTTCCACCACACGGCGGGGATGGACAACACGGTCTTTGGGTCCAACGAGTGGAAGAACGACCCCGCGCAGGTCGCGCAACAGGGCGTTGAGGCGCTGTTCGCGGGCAAGGACCATGTGATCGGCGGCAACCGCGCGACCCGCCGGGCTGCACTGCTCAACAGGGTGCTGCCCGAGCGGGTCAAGGCCCGGCGCTTCGCGAAGGACAGCAGGCCCACGCCCTCGCACGGGGCCCACTGAGAGGCACCGCTGAGGGAACCCGCTGAGGCGGACCCGCTGGGAGGACTCGCGGGGAGGGGCGACGGCGCGGGCTCACCGCACGGGGTCCCCGGCGGGGCCGCCACGGTCACCGGACCGGGGCGGCCCCGCCGACGCATTTCCACGAGTCTCATTTCGGCGAGTCCTGGAAGTGATTCGCATCACACGCGAGACTGGACGTGCTCACGAACCGTCCCACGCCCAGGAGATGCCATGTCAGAGTTCACGTCCCGAGTAGCACTGGTCACCGGAGCGGCCTCCGGAATCGGGGAGGCCGTCGCCAAGGACCTCGCGCGCCGCGGCGCGAAGGTGGTGGTCACGGACATCGACCCCACGGGCATCGACAACGTGGTGCAGGCCATCATGGCGGCCGGGGGCGACGCCGCGGGGATCCGCCAGGACGTCGCCAGCCGGGCGGATGCGGTGGCCGCCGTGGACTTCGCGGTGCAGACCTACGGCGGGCTGCACTACGCCGTGAACAACGCCGGTGTGGGCGGGCAGATGGAGGCCCTGGGGGAGACGGACCTGGACGCGTGGGAGCGCACCGTAGCGATCGACCTCAACGGTGTGGCCTACGGGATGCACGCCCAGCTGCCGGTGATCGAGCAGCACGGGGGTGGATCGATCGTGAACATCGGCTCCATCCACTCGACCGTGGCCACCACGCTCGGCAACAGCGCCTACACCGCGGCGAAGCACGGTCTCATGGGCCTCACCAAGCAGACCGGCGTGGACTACGCCCAGCGCGGGGTCCGCGTGAACGCGGTGGGCCCGGCGTACATCGACACCCCGCTGCTGCGCAACGTGCCCCCGCAGGTCCTCGCGGACCTGGTGGCCAAGCACCCGATGGGCCGTCTCGGCACGGCCGAGGAGGTCGCGCAGCTGACGGCCTTCCTGCTCTCGGACCAGGCCTCGTTCATCACGGGCGGGTACTACCTGGTGGACGGCGGGTACGCCGCGGTGTGAGGCGCTGAGCCGACGGCGCACTTCTTGGGCCGGGAGGGGGAGGAGCGGGGGCGACGACGGCGCGCCTGTAGGAATGTGCGTTCGCAACGTCCACCCGTGAATACGATGTTTCCATGTCAGACGCGACACGGTTCGGGAACACACCGGAGGGAGCGGCGGAATCCCCTGTCCCGCCGGTGGAGTCCTACGACGACATCGCCCGCGGGCTGCACCGGCTGAGGTCCGAGGCGGGAGGGATCTCGTACGCCCGGATCACCCAGCGCATCGAACGCGCACGTCGCGAACGGGGCGTGGACGAGTACAGCGCGCGCCTGGCCCGCTCCACCGTCTACGACGCCTTCCGCTCCGGCCGCACCCGGTTGAGCGCGGACCTGGTGGAGGAGATCGTGCTCGCCCTGGGTGTGGACGCGGAGGCGGCACGGGGGTGGCGGGAACGCTGCCTGCACGCCCGGCCCACCCCGGCGCCCGTGCCTGTACCCGCCCCGGCACCCACCCCGGCACCCGTGCCGGTTCAGGAGCGGGATCCCGTGCCACACACCGTTCCCGCGGAAGAGTCCGCCCCAGATGGACGCCCGCGTCCCCTCGGGGGCGAGGGCCTGCGAGTCGCCCCCGGCGGGATGGCCGGTTGGGAGCACCCCGGGCCGTGGGTGGTGCTGACCGTGTTGTGCCTCTGCCTGGCGCTGAACCTTGCGGGGAAGTATGTGAACCAGGGCATGCAGCTGCCGCTCTACATGGACATGACCGGTACCGCCGTGGCCGCCATCGCCCTGGGCCCGTGGTACGGCGTCACTGTGGGGCTGGCGGGCAATGCACTCGGCACCTTCACCGACGGTCCAGGAGCCCTGCTCTTCGCGCCGGTGAACATGGTGGGCGCGCTGATCTGGGGCTACGGGGTGCGGCGTTTCGGGAAGGGGCGGTCCCTGGTCTCCTTCTTCCGTCTGTGCATGGTCGCCGCGGCGGGCTGCACCCTCACAGCGGCACCGGTGATCCTCCTCCTGTTCCCGGGCCGCGAGCTGAGCCAGACGGGCGCGCTGGGGGAGGTGTTCGGCTCGGCCGGCGCGTCACTGGTCTTCACAGTCTTCTCGGCTAACGGGGCCTACTCGATGGTGGACAAGCTGCTCACCGGGTTCGTTGCGCTGGTGATCCTGCAGCGGCTCCACGCGCGTGTGCCCGGTCCCGGGCCGGCACCCCACGCAGCTGTCCCACCCAACTCGGCCGTCCCACCCGGCACGACCGGGCGAGGGCGACTCGCACTGCATGCGTTCCGTTGCATACGACCAGGTCGGGCTGTCCGGAAACGTCCGGAAACCGCGAGATACCGCGAATTCTGATGCGCTCGTGACCTGAGCGTCCCCACAATTGCGTCACCGGCCGCGGGCTGCGACCGGTACCGAGCGACGTCGTGGGGAGAGGTTCCGTGGGGAGTCACGCGAGAGAGGCGTACGGCGCGGACGGGCGCATGGACCATGTTCTGGGAGCGGCGTACCACGCACCGTACGGGACGCCCCTGGGCCCCGACGACGTCCGGGTCGAGGAGCCGGCCCACGAGGGGACGGGCGGCTCCGACGGGCGCGCAGTCGCGCGACGGCTGAGACTGCGCGCCCGAGGGACGGATGAACGGGAGCACGTGCACGAACTGTGCGTGGACGAGCGGGGCGTTGGACACCCCACCGTTGACGGAGCTCCGCTCCCCGGAGGTGTGGTGGACCCCGCTCTCGGCGAGAAGATCGCCCCGGACGACCCTGATCTCGAGGTCCTGTGGGTGGACCAGGTGCTGCGCGGAGATGCCGAGGCACGCCTGAGCAGCCGCGAGACTGCCCGTGCTGTGCCCGCTCCGTCCTGGGAGGGCGACGGCGTGGTTGCCGTCCTGGAGCGGGCGGAACGCAACGTGGTGAGCTACCAGGACGAGTGGGCCAGCACCGAGGACGTTCGCAGGGACGGATCGCTGTCCACCTGGCTGCGGACGCACACGCCGTACATGACGGTGCCGTGGGAGCTGTTCCGGCTGGACTCCGCCGCGTTCCTGAGGGCAAAGGGTGACGAGTACGTCCTCCTGCGCGAGTACGCCTGCCATGATGCCCAGGGCCCGGACGAGCCGCGGATCCGCTACCTGGCGCACGACGTCGATCCTCGGGACCGGGCACCGGAGGCCTTTCAGCTGGTGGACGGCAGACCCTTCACAGCGTTCATCGGCGTCCGCACCGAGGGCCCCACGGTGGTGGCCTACGACGCCGACGGCGTCCTCCCCCGGGATCTCCTGGAACCCCACCTGGTGCCGTTGCGGGATCTGGCCCCCGTGCCGGTCGACGAACAGACGCAGGAGGAATCCTGGGTGGCTGTGGGGATTGCCGGCACGCCGATGCTGCTGCTGATTCCTCCGGGTCCCTCGGCGCTTCGGCTGCACACCGACGAGGACGGCGCCCTGACCGTCCTGGAACTCTCGGACCTCGAGGTCACCCGCGCGTCCCGGCTGCGCGAGGAGCGCTTTCGACGCCGCTGGGGGAGGTTCCTGGACGAGGACGTGGAACTCGCCCAGGAGGAGCTCGACCGGGCCGTGCACGAGTTGCACGAGAAGCTGGACCGGCAGCGGGAAACCCTCGCGGCGGAGTCCTCCTCCGACTCCCGGGCGGAAGGGCAGGGGCGATGAAGAACATGGACGTGCAGACCGGCTTCCCGGACCTCGAGACCGTGGAGGGAGTGGAGAACCCCCGGTGCTCCTGGGACGAGAGCGTGTGCACCGCTTCCGTGGAGTACCGCATCCAGCGACGGGCCGGCGAGGACGACACTGAGCCAGGCGTGGACGGAGAGGTGGAGCTGTTCTGCCCCCGCCACTACGTGCTGAGCCTGGCCCGGTTGGTGGAGGTCCACGAGGCGGAGTGCGGACACCCGGCGGTGGAGCACCTGGCCGACTACGGCCCACTGAACCAGTGACGAAAGAGGAGAGGCACCACGGTGGCTGACATGCACGAGCAGGAATTCAACGCGAAACAGCGGCTTGAAGAGGGGGTGAGTCTGCTGGACCTGGTGGAGAAGTGCCCGAAGGTCGACGGGGAATACCGGATCGATGAGATCAAGAATCACAACGTGTACTTGTACGACACAGGTACCTCCTGGACAGATGTCCGGCCCAAGAGGCGCGTCAGCCAGGTTTGCAAGAGGATCAGCGCCATTGTGGAGGAGCGGACTGGCGTCAACCCTGAAATTCGGGGGTCGGGACTTTCTCAATCCCTTGCACTGGCGGTCAACGCCCTTCCGGCAATGGCGCGAGAGATTCAGGAGCGCCCCGAGGTCGCGGAAATTTTCCGGAGCCTTTCCCTCAAGATTCAACCGGTGGCCCGAACTACCTCACACGATGCAGGAATGACCAGGAACGGAGGGTCTGCGGTGTCGGACCAGGACGATGTCACGGCGGAGACGGTCGCGACGGATCTGCGCAACTACTCGAACGTGATCGTGGAGGGCGTAGCCGGTTGCGGCAAATCGCACCTGCTGGAGGACCTAGCGGAGGTCTATGAGGGGCGTGTGGAGGTGGTGGTGTTCCACCCGTCGACCTCCTACGAGGACTTCGTGAGCGGGCTGCGTCCCCAGCTGGATGGATCGTTCAAGGGCGAAGCCGGCGTGTTCGTGGACATGTGCGAGCGCGCGTGCAACGACCCCGAGCGGGACTACCTCTTGTTCGTCGACGAGATCAACCGCGCCAACACCTCCCGGGTGTTCGGGGATCTCATGCTGGTCCTGGAGGCATCCAAGCGCGTGGACCTCTCTGACGAGGCGGAGCCCGAGCGCACCGCGCTGCTGGCGGATTCCTCGGAGGGTGCCATCGCGCTCCAGACCCTGGTGTCACTGGATAACGGGTCGGTCAGGAAGTACCTCCGGGTGCCCCGGAACCTCCACATCCTGGGGACCATGAACACCACGGACCGCTCGGTGGGGACGATCGACCTGGCCCTGCGACGTCGTTTCCACTGGATCACCATGGAGCCGCTGAGCGGTGAGCAGCTCGCGAGCGAGCTGGAGGAGGAAGGTGCGGGCGTGGACTCCCTGCGCCCGCTCATCGACTGGTACTCCGAGACCAACAGGCGCCTGAAAGAGGCGGTGGGCCCCGACGCCCGCCTGGGGCACTCCTACTTCTTCGGAGAGGGCAAGTCCGCGGCGGACATCGCCACGGGGCTGCTCAATCAGCTCAAGGAGGTGGTCGCCACGTTCAACATCAAGACGGCTGACGTCGACAGCATCATTGGAGACGGAGCTCCGGTCGGTGATGAGCGCTGGCGCATCCACCTGGTGGGTCAGGGACTCGGGCGGCGCCCGGAGATCCAGAAGGTCCCAGCGACCGAGTCTTCCGACGCGGACGGGCAGGGGGCTTCCCAGGGGGCGGGCTCCGAGGAGACGTCCACCACGGCGCAGGGCTGAGCCGTGGCGGCTGACGAGATGGCTGTCCCCGAACCGGCGGAGGCCCCCGGGACTGTCCGCCCGGGGGAGCGCGCCGGAGAGCGGGGCACGGTGTCCGGCGCTGCCGGCTCGGATGGAGGACACGGAGCAGACGGAACGCACGGAGCTCAGGGAACCGGTGGTTCCAGGGATGACGTGAGGTTCTTCCAGGTGAGCGCCCGGGGCAACGGGGTGGGGCTGACCATCCTGGGGCGACGGCCCTCCGCGGAGGACGAGTCGTCGTCGTCGGCGGGCGAGACGGACCCGGGACCGGACGTCCTGGTGATTCACATCCTTCCCAAGCTGTGGGCGGGTGCAGCCGAGCGCGGTCCGGTGTTCCGCCTTCCCGCGGGCACGGCGGATGACGCGGACGACGGCTCCGGACGAGGGTCCCGCACGCTCGAGGTGGCCATCCACGAGCAGCAGATCCTGGCCCTGGAGCCGGAGTGGGCGCTGAGCCTGGCCGAGGTCGCGCGGGACACCCTGGTGGACGACCCGCCCCTGCCCTCTCCCGGAGAGGGCCCGCAGGCCGACGGGCGGGCGGCCGAGACCGGCGACGCAGAAACCGGCGACACAGGCACTGGCGACGTCGAGACCGGGGAGACGGATCCGCTGTGGCGGGAGGTGCCGGCCACGGCGCAGATCCGCGAGGCCTGGCGGGGCGAGGTGCCGGCGCTGCCCCGGAGGGCCTCGGACCCGGCAGATCCCGTGAGGTTCCTGTGGGACCTGCTCTCCCGGCTCGGGTGCGAGCCCGCGCGGGGACCCGAGCAGCGGGAGCCGACTCCCGGCGGCGTCGACCTGCTCCCGGACCTGCCGGGGCTGGAGGACCTCGTCCACCGCCAGTTCCTCAAGGACACGGAGCGGGCGCTGCTGCACCGCAGGCCCACGTTCCTTCCCGTGACCGAGGAGCTCGGGTTCGTGCGCGGGCGGATGGATCCCCAGGGGCTCATCCGGCGCACGTCACGGCGGCGGATACCGGTGCTGTGCGAGTTCGACTCGCTCAGTGCAGACTCCCTCCTGTGGCAGACGGTGCGAGGTGCTGTTCAGATCGCCGCCGCCGAGGCCGCGGACGAGGAGGTTCGCGAACTGGCTCTCACGTGCGATGCCCAGCTGCGGGACGTGACCGTGGAGCCGGCCCACGTGCTGCTGTCCCGTGGCATGCCGGGCTCCGAGCTGCAGCGGATGCCGCCCGAGACCCGGTGGGCCTACCGGTACGCGCGGGCCGTTCTCGCCCGCCGGCACGGTGTGGACCCGGAGGAGTCGCCGGACATGGCCGGGGTGCTCGTGAACCTGAAGTACGTCACGAGCGCTCTGTGGGAGCACATGGTCAAGGACTACCTGGACAGAGTCCTCACGCCGGGCGGTCTCGAGGTCGAGGAGCAGCACCGCCTGGCCGTGTTCTTCACGGAGCAGGAGGTGCCAGACCGCGGAGGGGAACCCCGCTACGACCCCGTCTCGCTCAAGAAGCCTGACCTCGTGGTCATGTGCCCAGTGAAGACAGGGGGCCACGCCCCGGATGCTCAAGGACAGGCCCTGGCGGTGCTGGATGCCAAGTACAAAAGGCTCCCGTGGGGCGGTTTCGCGCAGGCGAGCATGGGGGACCAGTACCAGCTGGCCACCTACGCCTACCGCCTGGAGGTGCCCGCGTTCCTCGCCTACCCCGTCACGAGGGCGCCCTCCGAGAGGGACGTCGAGTCCCTTGTTCTGGGCGACCCTGGAGCGACGTCGCGGCAGGCGACCGGGCCGCGGCGTTCGAGGCGGCTGCGAGTTGGTGCCATGGCCCTGCCGTTTCCCCATCCTGCCGGGCGGTCCCTGGCGCAGTGCCGCACGGATGCGGAGCACGTCCTCGGTGGGGGCGGTCTCGCCGGGCTGATCGCGGATCTCGGTGGGTGAGCCGGTCCGGCCCCACAGCATGCCGCCGTGGGGCCGGGCCCCTTCCCGCGCCCGCGGTGTGAGAGGGCTCGTGCGTGCGGCCACCGCGTGGCGTGTAGACTGGACCGGTTCCCCCGTACATATTGCGGGGTAGAGGCGCGCCGGTCCGAGGCGCGCAGTTCGCGCCCGACTCGCGGCGCGTGCGCGCGAAATCGTTTCGCGCGGACCAACCCTGAAAGACGTTCCTTGTCTCATTCTTTCGAAGACCTCGGTGTGCCCGAGGCGCTCTCCGCTGACCTCGCCCGTGTGGGCATCACGGAAGCTTTCCCCATCCAAGAGAAGACCCTCCCCGACTCCCTCGCCGGCCGTGACGTGCTCGGCCGCGGTCGCACGGGCTCCGGCAAGACGGTGGCGTTCGCGCTGCCGCTCGTGACCCGCCTGGCCGGACTGGCCCCGGGAACCGCCAGGGCGCGGCGTCGTGCCCACCGGCCCACCGGGCTAGTGCTGGCCCCCACCCGGGAGCTCGCCACCCAGATCGACCGCACCGTGGCCCCGCTGGCCAAGGCCGCCGGGCTGAACACCACCGTGATCTTCGGCGGCGTCTCCCAGAAGCGCCAAGAGAAGGCGCTCGCGGAAGGCGTGGACATCGTCGTGGCCTGCCCCGGCCGTCTCGAGGACCTCATCAAGCAGGGCCTGCTGACGCTCGACGACATCCAGGTCACCGTGCTGGACGAGGCGGACCACATGGCGGACATGGGCTTCCTGCCCGTGGTCACCCGCATCCTCGCCAAGACCCCCAAGGGCTCGCAGCGCCTGCTGTTCTCCGCCACGCTGGACAACGGCGTGGACGTGCTGGTCAAGAAGTTCCTGAAGGACCCTGTCCTGCACTCGGCGGACAACGCCCAGGCCGCGGTGACCACCATGGACCACCAGGTGCTGGTGACCCACGCGGACGACAAGCAGGCACTGATCGAGGCGCTGGCCTCCGGCACGGGCCGTCGCATGATGTTCACGCGCACCAAGTACCGCGCCAAGAAGATGGCCAAGAAGCTCAGCCAGGCCGGCATCCCCGCGGTGGACCTGCAGGGCAACCTCTCGCAGGGCGCACGTGACCGCAACCTCGGCGCGTTCTCCGACGGCGACGTGCGCGTGCTCGTAGCCACGGACGTCGCCGCGCGCGGCGTGCACGTGGACGACGTCGAGCTGGTCGTGCACATCGACCCGCCCGCCGAGCACAAGTCCTACCTGCACCGCTCGGGCCGCACCGCCCGCGCCGGCGCCTCCGGCTCGGTCATCACGATCGCGACCACCGAGGAGCGCTCGGACGTCAACAAGCTCATGAAGAAGGCGGGCGTGACCCCGCAGGTGGACGAGGTCGGCCCCAACTCCGACGTCGTGAAGGAGCTCGTGGGCGAGCGCGCCGAGCGCGTCGCTCCCCAGGCGGCCCCGGCAGCCACGCAGTCCGGTGACGGCAACCGTTCGGGCGGTCGCTCCGGTGGCCGTTCCGGCGGCCAGCGCGGCGGTTCCGGCAGCAACGGCTCCAAGCGCGGCGGCCAGGGCTCCGGCCAGCGCCAGAACCAGG
>NZ_RBMB01000030.1:0-30141 GCF_003989485.1 Kocuria sp. HSID17590
GCCGGAGGGCCACGCGACGGCGGGCGGCGCGACGTGGTGACCGGCGCGCGCGTGCGGCGGGCGGGGCGGCGGCGTCGGAGAGATGCATCACGCGTGCGCGGGCGTGCAGACGGAGGGGAGTAGAATCACCACGATCCCCTCTGCCTCAACTCGTGAAGAGAGAACTGCGTATGTCTGAAACCACCGCCCAGCGCGCCGATCTGCGCAACGTGGCCATCGTGGCCCACGTTGACCACGGCAAGACCACCATCGTGGACGCCATGCTCCAGCAGACGCACGCGTTCTCCAGCCACGGGGAGGTCGAGGAGCGCGTCATGGACTCCGGGGACCTGGAGCGCGAGAAGGGCATCACGATCCTCGCGAAGAACACCACCGTGTTCTACGACGGCCCCGCCGCGAACGGCGAGACCATCACCATCAACGTGATCGACACCCCGGGCCACGCCGACTTCGGCGGCGAGGTGGAGCGCGGGCTGTCCATGGTGGACGGCGTGGTGCTGCTCGTGGACGCGTCCGAGGGCCCGCTGCCCCAGACCCGCTTCGTGCTGCGCAAGGCCCTCGAGGCCAAGCTGCCCGTGATCGTGGTCGTGAACAAGGTGGACCGTCCGGACGCCCGGATCGAAGAGGTCGTCTCGGACACCATGGACCTGCTGCTGGGCCTGGCCTCCGACATCGCGGAGGACCACCCGGACCTGGACCTGGACGCCGTGCTGGACGTCCCCGTGGTCTACGCCTCCGGCAAGGCCGGCCGTGCCTCCACGGACCAGCCCGCGGACGGCGAGCTGCCGGAGAACGAGGACCTCGAGCCGCTGTTCAAGACGATCATCGAGCACATCCCGGCGCCGTCCTACAACCCCGAGGGAGTGCTGCAGGCCCACGTGACCAACCTGGACGCCTCGCCGTTCCTGGGCCGTCTCGCCCTGCTGCGCATCTTCAACGGCACCCTGAAGAAGGGCCAGACCGTGGCCTGGGCGCGGCACGACGGCACCCTGAAGAGCGTGCGGATCTCCGAGCTGCTCGCCACCAAGGGCCTGGACCGCGTCCCCGCCGAGAGCGCCGGACCCGGTGAGATCGTGGCCGTGGCAGGCATCGAGGACATTACAATCGGCGAGACGCTCACGGACCTGGAGAACCCGGCTCCGCTGCCGCTGATCACCGTGGACGACCCCGCGATCTCCATGACCATCGGCATCAACACCTCCCCGCTGGCCGGGCGCGTCAAGGGCGCGAAGGTCACTGCACGCCAGGTCAAGGACCGCCTGGACAAGGAGCTGATCGGCAACGTGTCCCTCAAGATCCTCCCCACGCAGCGTCCGGACGCGTGGGAGGTCCAGGGCCGCGGTGAGCTCGCGCTGGCCATTCTGGTGGAGCAGATGCGCCGCGAGGGCTTCGAGCTCACGGCGGGCAAGCCCCAGGTCGTCACCAAGACCGTTGACGGCAAGGTGCACGAGCCGTACGAGCACATGACCATCGACGTCCCCGAGGAGTACCTCGGCGCGGTCACGCAGCTGATGGCCGGGCGCAAGGGCCGCATGGAGGGCATGAGCAACCACGGCACCGGCTGGGTGCGCATGGAGTTCAAGGTTCCCTCGCGCGGTCTGATCGGCTTCCGCACCAGGTTCCTCACGGACACCCGCGGTGCTGGCATCGCCTCCTCCTACGCGGACGGCTACGAGCCGTGGGCCGGTGACATCGAGTACCGCACGAACGGCTCCATGGTGGCGGACCGCGCCGGCGTGGTGACGCCCTTCGCCATGATCAACCTGCAGGAGCGCGGCTCGTTCTTCGTGGAGCCCACCTCGGAGGTCTACGAGGGCATGATCGTGGGCGAGAACTCGCGCGCGGACGACATGGACGTGAACATCACCAAGGAGAAGAAGCTCACCAACATGCGTGCGGCCTCCTCCGAGACGTTCGAGAACCTGACCCCGCCGCGCAAGCTCACGCTCGAGGAGTGCCTCGAGTTCGCCCGCGAGGACGAGTGCGTGGAGGTCACCCCGGAGGCCATCCGCATCCGCAAGGTCGTGCTGGATGCCAACGAGCGCCTGAAGGTCGCACGCGCCCGGGCCCGCGCCTGATCGTGGTCGACCCGAAGTACCCGGGCGGGGGACACGCCACCGCGGGCGCAGTGGACTCGCTGCTGCCCGAGGGCGTGGACCCCGCCCGGGCGCGTCTGCTCTTCGTGCACGCGCACCCGGACGACGAGGCCGTGAACACCTCGGCCACGATGGGCCACTACAGCGCCCTGGGGGCCGAGACGGTGCTACTCACCATGACCCGTGGTGAGCGCGGCGAGGTCATCCCGCCCGCACTCCGGTACCTGGAGGTGGGTCAGCCGGGCTGCCCGGACACGGACGGCACCGCCCTGGGGCTGTACCGGATCGCGGAGCTCGACGCCGCCGCGCGCGCCATGGGTCTCGCGGACCGGTTCTACGCGGGGGATCCCCCGGCGCAGGACCCGCGCGTGGGATTCGCGAACGGCGCGGGGAAGTACGTGGACTCCGGCATGAGCTGGGGTCCAGACGGCTACGCCCAGCCGGCCCTCGACGTCTCGCCCGCCGCCCTGACGGCGGCGGATCCTGAGGAGGCAGCCGCGCACGTGGCCGCCGCGATCCGGGCGCTGCGGCCGCACGCCGTGGTCACCTACGCGGACGACGGCGGCTACGGCCACCCGGACCATGTGGCAGCCCACCGGGTCACCCAGCGCGCGGTCGAGATCGCGGCGTCTGCACCGGACGCCGCGGACGCCGTCTGGGACGTCCCCCTCTTCTGGGGCATCGAGAGCCAGGTGGACCCCGCCGACCCCCGGCTGCAGGCCGCGATCCACGGGGAGCTTGCCGTGAAGCGAGCCGCCATGGCGGCCCACGCCACGCAGATCGTGCTCGCGGAGGACCCGGAGGACCGCAGCTACACGATGTCCAACGGGGTGCCGCAACGCATCAACACCACCGAGACGTACCGGCTGCTGCGGCGGGCGGGCGCATGAGCACCTCCTCGCCGCAGCGCCGCGAGGCCCCGTGGGCGTCCCCCGAGGGCCAGAGATCGTACGAGACACCGGCGATGGACGAGCTGTCGGCGCCGGACGAGGAACGGACGACGGACGGGCCACGGGCGCCGGACGAGCGCCCCGGCGCAGCGTCGTCGGCCCTGACCTCCGTGCTCACCGGCGTGCTCGTGGGAGCGGTGGCCACCGCCATGCACGGTGGGATCTGGTACCTGGACGGGTGGTGGCTGCCGTGGGGGCTCGTGTTCTCCGGTGCTCTGCTGCTGTGCGCGGGTCTGTGGTGCGGCACCTCCACCCGCAGGGTCTGGGCCGCCGCGGTGCCCGGCCTGGCCACGTACCTGATCGCCTGGGCCACGGCCTACCTCCGGCAGGGGTCGGCGCTGGTGGTCACCCAGTGGAGCGCGCCCATCGGCGTGGTGGGCATTGCGTGGTTCGTGGTGGTCTTCCTGGCCGTGATGGTCGCGGTGATTGTTACGGGACGTTGGCTGGCCCGCCGGTGCACGCGGTAGCGTCAAAGGCCCGTCGCTAGAATGGTCGAAGTTTTGGGAACAGAAGGAAAGGTCCGACAACCGTGACTTACGTGATCGCTCAGCCCTGCGTGGACGTCAAGGACAAGGCGTGCGTGGAGGAGTGCCCCGTGGACTGCATCTACGAGGGTGAGCGTAGCCTGTACATCCACCCGGACGAGTGCGTGGACTGTGGTGCGTGCGAGCCGGTGTGCCCCGTGGAGGCGATCTACTACGAGGACGACACACCGGACGAGTGGGCCGACTACTACAAGGCCAATGTGGAGTTCTTCGACGACCTCGGGTCTCCGGGCGGAGCCGCGAAGCTCGGCAACACCCACAAGGACCACCCCCTGATCGAGGCGCTGCCTCCGCAGAACCAGGACTGAACCGGTGGATGAGCGCCGCGGCTTCGGCCTGGACCTGCCCGACTATCCCTGGAACGCGCTGGCTCCGTACCGTCGTCTCGCCGAGGAGCACCCGGGCGGTGTCGTGGACCTGTCCATCGGCACGCCGGTGGACCCCACGCCGCTCGTGGTCCAGGACGCCCTGGCCGCCGCCGCGGACGCACCCGGGTACCCGACGACGCACGGCATCGCCGCGTTGCGCGAGGCCGTGGCCGCGTGGTATGCCGAGCGACGCAACGTTCCCGGGCTGGATCCCGATGCTGTGATGCCCACCGTGGGCTCCAAGGAGCTCGTCGCATGGTTGCCGCTGCTACTGGGGCTGGGCCCCGGGGACGTCGTCGTGCGGCCCGTGGTGGCCTACCCCACCTACGACATCGGGGCCCGGCTCGCTGGCGCCGAGGCCGTGGCCGCGGACTCCCTGGACGAGCTGGACCCGGCCGTGCGCGAGCGCGTACGCATGGTGTGGGTCAACTCCCCGGGCAATCCCACCGGCATCGTGCGGGACGTCGAGTCCCTGCGCACCCTGGTGGACCAGGCCCGCGCCCAGGGTGCCGTGGTGGTCTCGGACGAGTGCTACGCGGAGCTCGGCTGGGGCGCGTGGGACCCGTCGGAGGGCGGCGAACCCGTTCCGTCCGTACTGGACCCGCGCGTGAGCGGCGGGGACATGTCCTTGCTGTTCAGCGCGTACTCGCTGTCCAAGCAGTCGAATCTCGCCGGCTACCGCGCTGCGTTCCTCGCCGGTGACCCGGCGCTGATGCCGTCATTGATCAACTCCCGCAAGCACGCCGGGATGATCGTGGCGTACCCCGTGCAGGAGGCCATGCGCGTGGCCCTGGGGGACACCGTCCACGTGGCCGCGCAGAAGGCGCTCTACCGGGCCCGCCGCGCGGCGCTGAGGCCCGCGGTCGAGGCCTTCGGGCTGCGCGTCGAGCACTCGGAGGCCGGTCTCTACCTGTGGAGCACCGCGGGGGAGGACACATGGACCACCGTGGAGCGCTTCGCCCGCCTGGGCATCGTGGTGGGGCCGGGAACCTTCTACGGGGACGCCGGCGACGGCTTCGTCCGGCTGTCCCTCACGGCGTCGGATGAGCGCATGGCCGCCGCGGTGGAACGGCTCCGCACCGGGCGCTGAATGCACCTCCCGCGGGGCGGGAAAGTGGAATCGGGATCACACCAACGGGTAAGTTGGTGCCGGATCAATCTGTGTTCCCACCCGGCCCGCGTGCATGTCACCCGCCACGACGGTGTGGCGGACAGGGCCGCGAAGACGTCGCGGGACACCCCAGTCGAATTGTGAAGGACTCACCATGACAGAGGCCAAGAAGTCCACCGGCAAGGTGGAGCTGAACTACGAGAAGGGCAAGTCCCTCGAGCTCCCCGTGCTGGAGGTGACCGAGGGCAACAAGGGCTACGGCGTGGGCTCCCTGCTCAAGGAGACCGGCAACGTCAGCTTCGACCCCGGGTTCGTGAACACCGCGAACACGCGCTCCTCGGTGACCTACATCGACGGCGCCCAGGGCATCCTGCGCTACCGCGGCTACCCCATCGAGGAGCTCGCGGAGCACTCCAACTTCCTGGAGACCGCCTACCTGCTGATCTACGGCGAGCTGCCCACGCGCGAGCAGTACGAGGACTTCCAGCACCGGATCACCACGCACACCATGGTGCACGAGGACATCAAGATGTTCTTCAACGGGTTCCCCCGGTCCGCGCACCCCATGCCCGTGCTCTCCTCCGCGGTCTCCGCGCTGTCCACGTTCTACTCGGACTCGCTGGACCCGTTCAACAAGGAGCACGTGGAGATCTCCACCATCCGCCTGCTCGCCAAGGTCCCCACCCTGGCGGCCTACGCGTACAAGAAGTCCGTGGGCGAGCCCATGCTCTACCCGCACAACGACCTCAACTACGCGGAGAACTTCCTGCGCATGTGCTTCGGCGTGCCCGCCGCGGACTACGAGGTGGACCCGGTGGTCGCCAAGACCCTGGACATTCTGTTCATGCTGCACGCGGACCACGAGCAGAACTGCTCCACCTCCACGGTGCGCCTGGTGGGCTCCTCGCACGCCAACATGTTCGCGTCCGTCTCCGCGGGCATCAACGCCCTCTACGGTCCGCTGCACGGCGGCGCCAACGAGGCCGTGCTGGCCATGCTGGACCAGATCCAGAACCGCGGGCTGTCCGCGGACGAGTTCATGGAGAAGGTCAAGAACAAGGAGGACGGCGTCCGCCTCATGGGCTTCGGGCACCGCGTCTACAAGAACTACGACCCCCGCGCCCGCATCATCAAGGGCTACGCGCACGACGTCCTCGCCAAGATGGGCGGCAACAACGAGCTGCTGGACCTGGCCATCGGCCTCGAGGAGAAGGCGCTCGCCGACGACTACTTCGTGGAGCGCAAGCTCTACCCGAACGTGGACTTCTACACGGGTTTGATCTACAAGGCCATGGGCTTCCCGGAGAAGATGTTCACCGTGCTCTTCGCCATCGGGCGCCTGCCGGGCTGGATCGCCCAGTGGCGCGAGATGATCGAGGACCCGGAGACGAAGATCGGCCGTCCCCGCCAGCTCTACGTGGGCGAGGGCGAGCGCCACTACCCCACGGCCAGCTGACGCAGCGGTCCCTGCACGACGACGCCGCCCCGGTCACCTTCTCGGTGACCGGGGCGGCGTTCTCGTGGGGCCAGGCCCCGGGGGAGGGCTCAGCCCTCGTAGCCGTTGGGGTTGTTCTTCTGCCAGTTCCAGTGGTCGCGGCACATGGTGTCCATGTCGCGGTCCGCGGACCAGCCCAGCTCCGCCAGGGCGGAGGCGGGATCGGCGTAGGACACGGCGGCGTCGCCGGGGCGGCGCGGGGCGATCTCGTAGGGGATCTCGCGCCCGGAGGCCTTCTCGAACGCCTCGCGCACCTCCAGGACGGAGTAGCCGCGGCCGGTGCCCAGGTTCCACACGTGCACCCCGGGGTCCTCGCTGATCCGGTCCAGGGCCTTGAGGTGGCCGTCCGCGAGGTCCACCACGTGGATGTAGTCGCGCACGCCCGTGCCGTCCGGGGTGGGGTAGTCACCTCCGAAGACCATGAGCTTCTCGCGCCGTCCCACCGCCACCTGGGCCACGAAGGGCATGAGGTTGTTGGGGATGCCGGAGGGGTCCTCGCCGATCCGCCCGGACTCGTGCGCGCCCACGGGGTTGAAGTAGCGCAGCAGCGCCACGGACCAGCGCTCGTCCGCCGCGGCGAGGTCCGAGAGCATGTCCTCGATGTGCTCCTTGGTGCGCCCGTAGGGGTTCTGGGCATCCATCTCGAGCTTCTCCGTGAGCGGCATGGTCTCGGGGGCGCCGTAGACCGTGGCCGAGGAGGAGAAGACGATGGAGCGACACTCGTTCTCATCCATGGCCCACAGCAAATTCACGGTGCCACTGACGTTGTTCGTGTAGTACCACAGGGGCTTCTGCGCGGATTCCCCCACGGCCTTCAAGCCCGCGAAGTGGATCACGGCGTCCGGGCGGTGCTCGCGGAACACGCGGTCCAGGCCGGGGCGGTCCAGCAGGTCCACCTCCTCGAACGCGGTGACGTCCCGCCCGGCGAGCTCCGCCACGCGCTCCAGCGAGGTCCGCGAGGAGTTGGAGAGGTTGTCCAGCACCACGACGTCGTGCCCCGCCTCCAGCAGCGCCAGAACCGTGTGCGAGCCGATGTATCCGGTTCCCCCGGTGACAAGAATCTTCATGGGCTCCATCCTATCCAGAGCGCCCCGGGAAACGGGTGTGGCCGACGTCGTCAGCAGGACGGCGCCGGCCACGATCCGGGGGTGGAGCTCAGTTGGCGTGCAGCACCGAGTTCAGCTCCACGGTCCCACCGCTGCGGGGCAGGGCCTCCACGGCGCCGGTGGTGGAGTTGCGGCGGAACAGCAGGTTGTCGAGGCCCGAGAGCTCGGAGGCCTTGACCACGCGGGGCTCCGCAGCGGCGTCGTCGAGCAGGGAGACCCGCGTGCCGGCGGTGACGTAGAGCCCGGCCTCCACCACGCAGTCGTTGCCGAGGGAGATCCCCACGCCGGCGTTGGCGCCCAGCAGGCACCGCTCGCCCAGGGTGATGCGCTGCTTGCCGCCGCCGGAGAGCGTTCCCATGATGGACGCGCCGCCGCCGATGTCCGTGTGGTCGTGGACCACCACACCGGCGGAGATCCGGCCCTCGACCATGGCCGCGCCGAGCGTGCCGGCGTTGAAGTTCACGAAGCCCTCGTGCATCACGGTGGTGCCCTCGCCCAGGTGGGCGCCCAGGCGCACACGGTCGGCGTCCCCGATGCGCACACCGGAGGGGACCACGTAGTCCACCATGCGCGGGAACTTGTCCACGGAGAAGACCGTCACGGGCCCGCCCGAGCGCAGGGCCAGCAGGGAGCGCGTGAGCTCCTCCGCGAGCACCGGCCCGCGGCTGGTCCACGCCACGTTGGCCAGCAGGCCGAAGAGGCCGTCCAGGTTGATCGTGTTGGGCCGCGCCAGGCGGTGGGAGAGCAGGTGCAGCCGCAGGTACGCGTCCGCGGTGTCCCGCGGGGCGTCGTCGAGGTTGACGACGGTCGTCACGATCTCGGATCGCACGTTGCGGTCCGGGTCCGTGGTGGCGGCCACGCGCAGGTCCGCCTCGTAGCTCGTGTCGGGGTTGGCGCTCAGGGCGGGGGCCGGGTAGAAGACGTCCAGGACGGTTCCCGCGCGCTCGCCGGAGTCCACCAAGGTGGCCAGACCCACCGCGGAGGCCGTGCGGGAATTCTCGGTGCTCTCGCTCGTTGAAGTCATGGCCCCATCCTAGGGGGAGCACCGACACGCACAGGCGGCGACGACGCGGCGTCGCCGCTGGTGGAAGGGGTTCCCCGCCCGTGGTGGGCGGCGCCGGGGCCGTGGTGGGCGAGGACCGCACGGTCACCCCGCAGAGCCGCAGCTGCCGCCCGGTCGGTAGGCTCAGGCCATGCTCACCCACGACGTCCGAGAACTCACCCGACAGGTCATCGACCATGCGCGGCAGTACAACGACGACGACGCCCACACCGTGGCGGCCGGGGCCCTGACGGCATCGGGACGGGTGGTGCTGGGACTGAACACCTACCACTTCCTGGGCGGGCCGTGCGGAGAGATCGCGGTGCTGTCCAACCACGCGAGTTCGTTCCCGGACGACCCCATCACGGTGATGGCTGCCGCGTACGGGCCCACGGGGGACGTCGTGGCGCCGTGCGGAAAGTGCCGTCAGATCGTCCACGACCTGTCCCCTGACATCCAGTTCGTGGTCCGGGACTCCGGGGGCCTCGAGATGCGCAGCGCGCGTGACCTTCTGCCCTTCGCCTACGACCAGCACGCTGCGGAGCGCCCGCAGCGGATCCACATGTGGCAGGGGTACGAGAGCGCCATCCGGACCGGGGCCAAGCGGCAGACAATCCGCGTGGACGACCCCTTCCGGTGTGGGCCCGCCGAGATCGTCTTCGACAACGACAACGACAACGACAACGACAACGGCGCAGAGCTGAGTCTTCCGGCGGTGGTCACGGACGTTCGTACCAGCCGTCGCTCGGACCTCACGGCCGTGGATGCGCAGCGGGACGGGTTCGAGTCGTTGGCAGAACTCAACGCGGCACTCGACATGCACTATCCGGGCCTCGGACCGGATGCGCCGGTGGACGTGGTGACATTCAGGCTGCTGGGTGATTGAACCAGGGGACTGAACCCGTGCGTTGACTATGCTGGCGGCCATGGCAGCCGATCAGCAGACCCCCGTACTCGACCTCACCGTGGACCCCGCGGACCTCACGGCCGCGCTCGTGGACGTGGAGTCCGTCTCGGACCACGAGACGCCCCTCGCGGACGCCGTGGAGGCGGCGCTGCGGGCGCTGCCGCACCTGAGCGTGCACCGGGACGGTGACACCGTGGTGGCCCGCACCGAGCTGGGACGGGACGAGCGCGTCATTCTCGCCGGCCACCTGGACACCGTGCCCCTGCCCACCGTGGAAGGGGCGCTGGGCACCGTGCCGTCCGTGCGTCGTCGCGAGGGGGAGCGGGACGTGATCTACGGCCGCGGCACCACGGACATGAAGGGCGGGGTGGCCGTGCAGCTCGTCCTTGCGCAGCAGCTGCGGGAGCCGAACCGGGACGTGACCTACGTGTTCTACGACCACGAGGAGGTCTCCAGCGACGCCAGCGGCCTGGGGCGCGTGATGCGCAATGCGCCGCAGCTGCTCGAGGCGGACTTCGCCGTGCTGCTCGAACCCACCAACGGCACCGTGGAGGGCGGCTGCAACGGCACCATGCGCTTGCGGATCACCACCCACGGGAGGGCCGCGCACTCGGGGCGCTCGTGGATCGGGGAGAACGCGATCCACAAGCAGGCGGAGCTGCTGGCCCGGCTGGCCCGCTACGAGCCCCGCACCATCACCGTGGAGGGCCTGGACTACCGGGAGGGCCTCAACGCCATCCGGACCGGCGGGGGAGTGGCCGGCAACGTCATCCCGGACGCAGCGTGGACCGAGATCAACTACCGCTTCGCGCCGGACAAGAGCCTGGAGCAGGCGCAGCAGCACGTGCGGGAGGTCTTCGAGGGCTACGAGATCGAGTGGCAGGACCTCTCCCCGGCGGCGCGTCCCGGCCTGGACCGCCCCGCGGCCGCCCAGTTCGTGGCGGCGGTGGGCCAGGAGCCCATGCCCAAGTACGGCTGGACGGACGTGGCCCGCTTCTCCGAGGCGGGTGTCCCGGCCGTGAACTTCGGCCCCGGGGACGCGCTGCTCGCCCACACGGACGACGAGCACGTGCACGCGGACGCGGTCCGCGAGTGCCACCGCGCGCTCGCCGCCTGGCTCTCCTGAGACGCTCTCCTGGGGCGGGGCGCCCCGGGCCTGCACGGCGCGCGTGCAGAGGGGGACAGTAGCCTGTCCTGCATGCACACTCCCGAGTCATCGAACCAGCACACCGTGCCCCCGGAGCGCCACAAGGGTCCGGTGGTGCTGCGCCGCGACCAGCTGCGCCGCAGCACCTCCGACGAGCGGCTGCTGGACCAGCGCCCCGCCCCGCCGGAGGACTTCACCCGCACGGATCCGTGGCGCATGCTGCGCATCCAGGCGGAGTTCGTGGAGGGCTTCGACGCACTCGCCCACCTGGGTCCGGCGGTGGCCGTGTTCGGCTCCGCGCGCACCGCACCCGGGCATCCCGAGTACCAGCAGGCCCGCGAGCTCGGACGCGCGCTCGGAGAGGCGGGGTACGCCGTCGTGACCGGGGGAGGGCCCGGCGTGATGGAGGCCGCCAACCGCGGCGCCGTGGACGCCGGCGCGCAGTCGGTGGGCATCGGCATCGAGCTGCCCCACGAGCAGCACCTGAACAACTGGGTGGACCTGGGGATCAACTTCCGGTACTTCTTCGCCCGCAAGACCATGTTCGTGAAGTACAGCCAGGGCTTCGTGGTGCTGCCCGGCGGCTTCGGCACCCTGGACGAGCTCTTCGAGGCGCTGACCCTGGTGCAGACGGGCAAGATCACGCGCTTCCCCGTGATCCTGCTGGGCACCGCGTACTGGGGCCCGCTCGTGGACTGGATCAAGAGCACGCTCGTGGCCGACGGCAAGGTCTCCGAGGGGGACCTGGACCTGCTGCGCGTCACCGACAGCGTGGCCGAGGCCGTCGCCGTGCTCACCGAGGTCCACGCGGACCCCGGGTCCCGGCCCGACGACGCCGCCGCGCCCGGATCCGGGGCATGAGCCGGGCGGCACTCGACCCGCCCGCCCGGGCTGCCCCGTCCGACTGCACCGCACGGGTGCGGCAGGCTCTCGAGCGGTGCCCGTGGTGGCTCGCGGTGGTGCTCGTCTACGGCCTCTCGCGGCTGTGGGGGTGGGCCGTGTTCGCTACGGTCGGCGGGCAGCAGGGGCCGGGGCCGTGGGGCGACGGCGCCCTGTGCTACCTGGACTTCGTGAACACGTGGGACGCGGACTGGTACCACCGGATCTTCAGCGAGGGGTACCCCTCCACGCTGCCGGTGGACACCCTCGGCACGGTGGTGGAGAACCAGTGGGCCTTCTACCCGGTGTACCCGCTGCTCGTGCGGGGCATCACCGGGCTCACCGGCACGGGCTGGGCGGGCACCGCGGCCACCGTGTCCCTGGTGGCCGGCTTCGGGGCCGCCCTGGTGCTGTACCGGCTGTTCTGCTGCGCACCCGTGATGGCGGGCCCCCGCACGCCGGGCGGGGTCTCCCGGCCGGCGCTGTGGGCCGTGGCCGTGTTCGCGTTCAACCCCGTGGCGCCCGTGCTGCAGACCCCCTACGCGGAGTCCCTGAGCCTGCTGTTCCTGTGCGGCGCGATCCTGTGCGTGGTGCGCGACCGGCCAGTGTGGGCGGTGGTGCTCATCGCGGCGCAGGCGCTGACCCGTCCCACCGGCGTGGCGCTCGCCGCGGCGCTGGGCGTGTGGTGGCTGTGGCGCAGCGTGCGGGACGTCCGCGAGCGGCGTCGGCCCTGGTACCGCTGCGCGGACCGGTGGCTGGCCGTCGCCCTGTTCGCGTGCGCGGCCGCCCTCGCGTGGCCGGCGGTCGCGTGGGCGGTGACCGGCGAGCCCGGGGCGTACACCGCCACGGAGGCCGCCTGGCGGGGGAGCAGGACGGTGGTCCCGGTGCTGCCCTGGTTCCAGGAGGCGAGCACGCTGTTCGGCCCGGTCGGGGGTCTGGTGGCCCCCGTGGTCCTCGTGGCGGGTGCGGTGCTGCTGCTGCGCTCGGCACCGGTCAGGCGGGCGCTGCCGTTCTTCGTGCGCGTGTGGCTCGCCGCGTACGGGGTCTACCTGCTGCTCGTGCTCAACCCCCAGACCTCCACGTTCCGGCTGCTGCTGCCGTGGGCGCCCGCCGCGGCCGCCCTGGTGCACGTGAGCGAGTCCCGGGCCTACCGCGTGCTGCTCGTGATCGCGGGCGCCGTCCTGCAGCTCGTGTGGGTGGGATGGCTGTGGCACTGGAAGCAGCTGCCCGGCGGAGGCGACTACCCGCCGTGACCCCCGTTCCCGGGCCCGGGTGTGTGTTCGATACCATGGAGGGCGTCAGTACACACGAAGAGGAGCTCACAGATGGCGGCCATGAAGCCGAGAACTGGTGACGGACCCATGGAGGTCACCAAAGAAGGACGCAGCCTGATCATGCGGGTCCCCCTGGAAGGCGGCGGGCGTCTCGTGGTCGAGCTCAAGGCGGACGAAGCGGCGGAGCTGCGCGAGTGCCTGGCGTCGGTGACCCAGTAGCACCGGCCTGCGCCTCCCCTCACACAGCGAGGGCCCCCGGGATCGGGGGCCCTCGCTGTGTGTTCAGGGTGCGGTCGTGGCGTGCGCCGGGATGGTCCGCACGGGACGGGGAAGCGGCTCAGCCTGCCCAGTGCGCGCCGAGGCTCATGCCGGCCGCGGCGGCGAGCAGGCTCCAGAACGCCGTACCGAGCACCACGGCCAGCATGGCGCCGCCGCGGTGGCCGCGGGCCAGGCGCACGGCGTCGACCATCGCGGTGGAGAACGTGGTGTAGCCCCCGCACAGCCCGGTGCCCAGGGCCACGGTCCACACCGGACCGAGCACCATGCCCAGCCCGCTCACGAGCCCCAGCACGAACGAACCCGTGACGTTGACGACGATCGTGGCCCACGGGAACGGATGCTTCTGCCGCGAGGCGATCAGCCTGTCCACGAGGAAGCGCAGCACCGCACCCGCGGCACCGCCCAGGGCGACGGCGAGCGCGGCGATCACCGGGTCCCCCCGTCATGGGCGGCGGACCCGGTGGCGTCGGCGGATTCTGTCGTTGCGGGGTTCGCGGCCGACCCGGCGGAGGGGGCGTCACCGGTGGATGCGGCGGACCGCTGCGGTCCAGCCGTCGAGTCGTCGGGCCCGGCCGCGGAACGGTCCCGCAGGGCTCCGCCGGCGAGGACGCCGAACGCGGCGGCGAGCAGACCGACCCCGAGCGTGACCACGGCGTAGCCGAACGCCCCGGCGGAGTCACCGGCGTCGACCTGCTGCCACATCTCCTCGGCGAACGCGGAGTAGGTGGTGAAGCCGCCCAGCAGTCCGGTGCCCACCAGCAGCCGCACGGTGTGGACGCGCGTGCTCTCAGCGCCGGGGCGGGTCAGGAACTCCAGCAGCAGGCCCAGCAGGCAAGCGCCCAGGGCGTTGACGGCGAACGTGGGCCAGTGCCACAGGGAACCTCCGGGCAGCACATGGGCGACTCCCCAGCGGCTCAGGCTGCCGAGCGCTCCGCCGACGGCCACGAGCGCGGCGTCCCGCGCGAGTGCCCCGCTCACCGGCGCACGGCCAGCAGCACGCCGGTGCCGGTGGGCAGCACCGCGGTGGACAGCCTCGGCTCGTCCCGCAGGGTGCGCACGACCTCCCGCATGGCCACCGTCTCCTCCTGGCGCTGCGCGGGCTGGGGCACGAGGTCCTGGTGCAGGGCGTCGTTGACCACGAGCATCCCGCCGCGGCGCAGCAGCCGTGCACCCTCGATCACGTAGTCGGCGGTGTTCGCCACGTCCGCGTCGATGAAGACCATGTCGTAGGCGTTCTCCGTGAGCCGCGGCAGCACGAGCCCGGCCGCCCCGGAGATGGTGCGGGTGCGCTTGGTCTCAAACCCGGCCTCCCGGAAGGTGTCCCGCGCGGCGCGCAGGGCGCGGATGTCCGTGTCGATCGTGGTGAGGACGGACTCGGCGGGCATCCCGCGCAGCAGGGCCAGGCCGGAGACGCCCGCTCCCGTTCCCACCTCCACCGCGGTGGCGGGGCGGGCCGAGGACGCCAGGACGGTGAGCAGCGCGGCGGTGGCCGGGGTCACGGGGTCCAGCCGCAGGGCCAGGGAGCGCTCGCGGGCACGGAAGGCGGTCTCGTCCTCCGTGGCGTAGGCCTCGCAGTAGGCCCAGCTCGTGGTTTTATCCGTGGTCATGGACGCGGGGTGCCCTTCGCTGCTGTGTCTCGACGGCGCGCTCCCGGGTCCGGTGGACCCCGCGCTCCGCGGGTGGTGGACGCGGCCTCGCGGCCGGGTCCCTTCGCTACGGTCAGCTTATCGCGGACCGTGCGCGGCGTCGGGAACACCCGGAGGACGCCCAGAACGCTGTCAGGCTCCTGCACCAGAATAGTCGCCGGAACGGCCCGGAACGGGGCCACCACAGGGGACGATCCGAGCGGGAGGGGGAGCACGTGGCCACACGTGTCGAGGGCCTCGGCACCCGGCGCCCACGCCGGCCGGGCAGGCGCACAGCGGGGCTCGTGGCCGCCGTCGCGGCGTGCATGTGCATGGCGCTGCTGACCACGGTCGCGTTCAACGTGGGCAAGCGCTCGCAGCAGGAGGAGCAGCTCAGTGCCCGGGCCGCCGCCACGTGGTCACCCGGGGCCCAGGGGATGGTGGACACGACCTCCGAGTCGGACATCGGGACCCTGCGCTCCCAGGGCTGGGCGCTGCCGAGCCTGTCCTCGCAGAACTACTCCATCGCGGACATCCGCCAGACCCGGGTGGGCGGCCAGCCCGCCGTCGTGCTCTCCCTGCACAACGACCGCGGCACCGTGACCATCGTGGAGCAGCGTGGGCGTGTGAACCCGGAGAACCCCCTGGACGGCGTCACCGGGCTGCCGGTGAGCGCCGAGGGCATGGCGGCCTCGTCGATCTCCGGGTCCAGGATGTGGTTGGACCGCCGCGAGTGGCGCGCCGTCGTGGCACGCACGGACGCGGTCTACACGGTCACGTCCCAGACCCCTCCGGCGACCATGGCGCAGACGGTCAGCGGAATCGTGGCGGAGGACCGGGGACGGGTGAGCCTGCCCTCCGCGCAGGACGAGGGGTTCGCCGCCACCGTGGCGGACGGGCTCCGGAAGATGTTCGGGTAGGAGCGCCCCGCGGGGGAGCTCCGTGACGTTGATAGGCTCGGCGAGTGTTCGGGATTTCTGGCGGAGAAGCCATCATCATTCTCATCGTGGCCCTGGTGATCATCGGGCCCGAACGGCTTCCCGAGTACACCCAGAAGTTCAAGGAGATGGTCAAGGCCGTCCGCCGCTACGCCACGGGTGCCACGGACGACCTCAAGGAGACACTGGGCCCGGAGTTCTCGGACCTCGACTGGCGCAAGCTGGACCCCCGGCAGTACGACCCCCGCGTGATCGTGCGGGAGGCCCTGCTGGAGGAGGACCAGGACCGTGCGGCGCAGTGCCCGCGCGAACCTGCGCCGGCCGCCCCCACGGTGCGGCGCCTGGCGCGCGGGGAGCGTGCGCCCTTCGACACCGAGGCCACCTGATCAGCTCGTGGGCGTGATCCCGAGGCTCTTCCCGGCAAGACCCCGCCCCTGCCCGTCCAGGGCCCGGGCAACGTCCCACAGCGCGGTGGCCGCGGGGGAGTCGGGGTTCGCCCACACGGCGGGAACTCCCCGGTCCGAGGCCTCCCGCACGGTGACGTCCAGGGGCACGCTGCCCAGCAGGGGGACGTCGTAGCCCAGCCGCTCCGTGAGGGACCGGGCGATCGTCTCGCCCCCGCCGGACCCGAAGACCTCCATGCGGGTGCCGTCCGGCATGACCATGGCGGACATGTTCTCCACCACTCCCGTGACCCGCTGCTCCGTCTGCTCCGCGAGCGTCCCCGAGCGCTGCGCCACGCTCACGGCCGCGTGCTGCGGGGTGGAGACCACCACCACGCCCGAACGGGGCAGCAGCTGTCCCACCGAGATCGCGATGTCCCCGGTGCCCGGGGGCAGGTCCAGCAGCAGGTGGTCCAGGTCCCCGAAGTGCACGTCCGTGAGGAACTGCTCCACGGCCCGGTGCAGCATGGGCCCGCGCCACGCAACGGGCTGGGACGGGTCCACGAACATCCCGATCGAGATGACCTTAATGACACCGCGGGACCGGTGCCCGGCACCCGCCGCACTGTCCTCGGGCCGTCGGTCCACGTCCTCCGGGACCTCGACCACGGGCGGCAGGATCATGTCCCCCACGCGCGTGGGGGACTGCGTGATGCCCAGCAGACCGGGCACGGAGAAGCCGTGGATGTCCGCGTCCACGATGCCCACGGTGCGTCCCATGGCGGCGAGCGCCGCCGCGAGGTTCACCGTGACGCTGGACTTGCCCACGCCGCCCTTGCCGCTCGTGACGGCGTGCACGCGCGTGAGGGTGTGCGGGTCCGCGAAGGGGTTGCTGCGGTGGTGGCCGAGGCGTTCCTGCAGCTCCTGGCGCTGGGCCGGGGTCATCACGCCCACGTCCACGGTGACGTCAGTGACGTCGGGGACCTCCCGCAGCGCGGCGGTGAGGTCCGACTCGATGGTCGAGCGCAGCGGGCACCCGGAGACGGTCAGCAGCACGGTGACCCGTGCCGTCCCGTCCTCCAGGGTGGCCGAGGGGATCATCCCCAGCTCGGTGACGGGCCGGCGCAGCTCGGGGTCGAGCACCCCGTCCAGGGCGGTGCGCAGCCGTGGGTCGACGTCGTCCGTGGTCATTGCCGTGTTCCGTCCGTGTTCCTGGGCTGCGGGTCCTCCGCACCGCGCTGCGCCGCTCGTTCGTCCTGGTCCTGGATGATCTCCTCGAGCAGCCCGCGCAGCTCGGAGCGCACGTAGTCGCGGGTGGCGACCTCGCGCATCGCGATCCGCAGGGACGCGATCTCCCGGGTGAGGTACTCGGTGTCCGCGAGGTTCTGCTGGCCGCGCTTGCGGTCCTCCTCCGCGACCACGCGGTCACGGTCGTCCTGCCGGTTCTGCGCGAGCAGCAGCAGGGGAGCCGCGTAGGAGGCCTGCAGGGAGAGCATGAGGGTGAGCAGCGTGAAGTTCAGCGACCGGGGGTCGAACTGGATCTCCTCGGGGGCCATGGTGTTCCACCCGAGCCAGATGGCCACGAAGACCGTCATCCACAGCAGGAACTGCGGGGTGCCCATCCACCGGGCGATCGACTCGGTGGACTGGCCGAAGGCGTCCGGGTTGGGCCGGAACCGGGTGAGGAACCCCTGGCGCTTCTCCCGCGGCTGGTCCAGGGGACCGGGGGAGTACTGCGAGGACGGGTTCTGTCTTGAGCTACTCATACCGCTTGCCCACCTTTCGAACAGGGGTTCCGTCGTCGTACGTGCGCCAGTCCTCGGGCAGCAGGGCGTCCAGGACGTCGTCGATCGTGACCGCGCCCACGAGCCGGTCCTGGTCGTTGACGACGGGCAGGATCGTGAGGTCGTACGAGGCCAGCTCGCGCGCCACGTCTGCCAGGGATGCCTGGTCCGAGACGGGCTCGATGGAGCGGTCGATCAGGTTGCCGATGGCCTCGGGCGGGGGATAGCGCAGCAGCCGCTGGGTGTGCACGAAACCCAGGTACTTGCCCGTGGGAGTCTCCAGGGGCGGGCGGCACACCAGCACCGCGGACGCCGCTGCGGGGATGATCTCCTCCTGGCGGATGTGCGCCAGGGCCTCCGCGACCGTGGCCTCCGGGGAGAGCACGATGGGCACGGGAGTCATCAGCGAACCGGCGGTGCCCTCCTCGTACTCGCGCAGTCGTCGGACGTCCTCGGCGTCCTCGGGCTCCATCATGGTGATCAGTCGCTCGGCCTCTGCCTCCGGCAGCTCGTTGAGCAGGTCCGTGGCGTCGTCCGGGTCCATCTCCTCGAGCAGGGCGACGGCGCGCTCGTTGTCCAGGTGCGTGAGGATGAACACCTGGTCCTCCTCGGGCAACTCCTCCAGGACGTCCGCGAGGCGTTCGTCCTGCAGCTCTGCGGCGATCTCGAGCTTGCGCTTGTCCGGCATGTCCCGCAGCTCGTCCGCGAGGTCCGCCGCCTGGTCCTCCTCGTGCTGCGCGACCCACTGGGTGGCCGGCTGGTGGCCCGCGTTGGAGGGGTCGTCCGTGTCCTCCCAGTCCACGATCAGCGTCTGGTTGCGACGCCGGATCAGACCACCGGTCGTCTGAGAGCGGCGCACGAAGAGCTGCGAGATGACCCAGTCCCCCCGGTTGCCGGACTTCTCCATGGCGACGTCCTCGATGGTCGCCGTGCCGGAGCCGTCCAGGAGCACCACCGTGCGGTCGAAGAGCTCTCCCACCGCCAGCGTCTCGGCACCTCGCTGCTCGAAGCGGCGCAGGTTCACCAGGCCCGTGGAGATGATCTGGTCCGCGTCGATGCTCGTCACCCGGGTCATGGGCACGAACACGCGTTTCTTTCCCAGCACCTCCACCACGAGACCCACCACGAGGGGACGGTTCATCACCGACGGGCGGGAGCCGGGGCGCAGCAGGACCACGACGTCGCGCAACCGCCCCAGGCGGTCGCCCAGGGGGTCGAAGACGTCCAGGCCGATGAGCCTGGCGACGAAGATCTTGGAAAGGTTTGTGCTCACCTGCCCAGCCTAGTGAACACGGCGACACGCACGCATTCTGGGCGCGGAGATCCGGTTCACGGGCCCCGCGGAGAGGGGAGGGGGGCGTCGTCGTGTTCACCGGTCGCGATGCCCCGGCGTTCTCCCGGCGGGCTCCGGGGCGGATACGGGACAATGGTGGACATGAGCAACTCGAGTCGAGGTCCCGCACAGCTGTCCATCGCCCCGGAGATGCCGCGCGGCGAGGTGGTCGGTCGCTACCGCACCTACGCGCAGGCACAGAAGGCTGTGGACCACATGGCGGACGAGAACTTCCCCGTGGCCATGGTCTCGATCATCGGCAGCGACCTGAAGTCCGTGGAGCAGGTCACCGGTCGCCTGTCCTACCCGCGCGTGGCCCTGCAGGGTGCGCTCAACGGCGTGGTCTTCGGTGCGTTCTTCGGTCTGCTGATGTCCCTGCTGGGCGGCGCGAACATGGCCGCGTCCCTGGGGCTGACCATGGTGCTGGGCGGCGCGTTCTGGATGCTGATGGCCACCATCACCTACGCGATGTCGCGCGGCAAGCGGGACTTCACGTCCACGAGCCGGATCGTGGCGGGCAGCTACGAGGTGCTCGCGGCGCCGGAGGTCGCGGGCCAGGCGCGGCAGGTGCTCAGCGCCATGGAACGCGGCCAGTCGGCGGGGCAGAACGGCCAGGGCCAGCCCCCCGCCGGGTTCGGCGGGCAGGCGCCGCAGGGCGGCCAGTGGGGCGGCCCGCAGCAGGGCGGCCCCCGCAACGGCGGCTTCCAGGGCGGACCGGGCCAGGGTGCACCGCAGCAGCGGCCCCCGTACGGCGGCCCCGCGCAGAACGGCCAGTACGGCACCAACGGCCAGGGCGCCCCGTCGCAGCCCTACAGTCCCGAGCCCTACAACCCGCAGTCCCAGGATCCGCGGACCCAGTCGTCGTCCGCGGGCGGCACCGGCTACGCCGGGGACGCGGCGCGCCCCGACGGCTCCACCGCCGCGGGCCAGTCCGCACAGGAGATCGCCAACCGCTCGGCGAAGTTCCCCGACCTGCCGGACGGCCGCCCCCAGTACGGCATCCGCATCGACCCCGAGGCCAACGGCACGCCCACGGCCCCCGCGGCCCGCCCCGAGTCCGACCAGGGTCAGCCTGCCCAGGCCCAGCCGGAGCAGACGGCGCCGTGGAACCGCCCGTCCGGCGACGACGCCGCGCAGCGACCGGATGACACGGCCCGTCTGCCGGAGGACCGCCGCGACTCCTGAGCCGGAACTGAGCGCTCGCAGGGACCGTTCACGGGCCCGGTGACCTGTCGGCTTCCGGGCCCCGCGGGCGGCGACATGCGAACGTCCACCGGGGCCACGGCGTCGTCGTCGCCGGAAGGGCCGTCGCCAGCGGGTCGACCACGCGCGCACCCCCCTGACGAACGAGACCGCGCCCCGCACCGTCACGGTGCGGGGCGCGGTCTCTGCCGTTCGGCGGGCCTGGTCAGGAGGTCAGGCGGCGGGTCCCGCGGAGGGGCCCACGTTCTCGTCCCGGTTCCAGATGCCCTGGATCCAAGACTCGACGTCCTCCGGGCGGCGGGGCAGCGCCTCGGAGAGGTTCTCGTTGCCCTGCTCGGTGATCAGGACGTCGTCCTCGATGCGCACGCCGATCCCGCGGTACTCCTCGGGGATCGCGAGGTCCTCGTTCTTGAAGTACAGCCCGGGCTCGATGGTGAAGACCATGCCCGGTTCGATCACGGCGTCCAGGTACAGCTCGCGCTTGGCCTGCGCGCAGTCGTGGACGTCCAGACCCAGGTGGTGGCTCGTGCCGTGGGGCATCCAGCGGCGGTGGTGCTGCCCGGCCTCGGACAGGGAGACGTCCGCGGAGACGGGAAGCAGCCCCCACTCCTCGAGCCGCTGGGCGAGCACCTTCATGGCCGCCGCGTGCACGTCCCGGAAGCGGTTGCCGGGCACGGCGACCTCGAACGCGGCGTCCGCGGCGTCGAGCACGGCCTGGTAGATCCGGCGCTGCACGTCCGTGTAGCTGCCGTCCACGGGAAGGGTGCGGGTGAGGTCCGCGGTGTAGAGGGACTCGGCCTCCACGCCGGCGTCCACGAGGATCAGCTCACCGGGCTTCACGGAGCCGTTGTTGCGGATCCAGTGCAGCACCGTGGCGTTGTTGCCCGCCGCGGCAATGGTGTCGTATCCGAGGTCGTTGCCCTCCAGACGGGCACGCGAGAAGAACGCGCCCTCGACCACGCGCTCACCGCGCTCGCCGCCGATCGCACGAGGCAGCACCGAGACGATGTCCTCGAAGCCGCGGATCGTGGCGGCCACGGCCTCGCGCAGCTGGGCGACCTCGTACCGGTCCTTGACCAGGCGCAGCTCGCTCAGCGCCTCGGCCAGGGTGTCGTCCTTCGCGTCCGACTGCTCCAGGTCCACGCCCGTGTTGATCCGGGAGGTGTCCACGAGCGCGTCCATGTTCAGGTCCACGTCCCGCACGAGCCGGATGCTCAGCCCGCCCAGGGCCGCGTTGCCGGCATCCTTGGTGACCGCGGTCTCCAGCGCGGAGAGGTCCTGCGTGGGCAGCGCGAACTCGTCCCGCAGCTGCTCCAGCGTGGGGCGCGGGCCCACCCAGAACTCGCCGTTCTTGGCGTCCGCGTAGAACTCGGAGGAGTCACGCCCGGCCATGGGATGGAAGTAGAGGGTGGACACGTGGCCCGAACCGTCGTCCCCGGAACCCTCGTCCGTGGGGTCCATAACCAGCACGGCCTCGGGCTCGTGGTCCACGCCCATGCCCGTGAGGTGGGCGAACGCGGAGTGGGGGCGGAAGCGGTAGTCGGTGTCGTTCGAGCGCACCTTCGGCGCGCCGGCTGGGATCACGAGGCGCTCACCCGGGAACAGGCGCGAGAGCCGGGCGCGGCGGGCGGCGGCGAACTCGGCGACCTCGGCGCGCGGCGTCGTCGTGTGCTCAGGGGCGGCCCAGCCCGAGGCCATGAACTCGCGGAACTGCTCGTTGTCGGGGCGCTGGGACCGGTTGTCCACGCGCTGCTCCATGGGCTGCGCGGCGTCCTCGCTCGCGTGCCCGGAGGCGGTGACGTGCTGTGAGCCCTGCGTCATGGGGCGCTCATCTCCTTCGCGGCGCGGATCCTCGCGCCGGTGGCGGTCTGTTGGTGTCCCGTCCATGGTGCCACGACGGTCAACCGGCAGCGCGTGGGAGCCCGCGGGTATCGTGGCACGGGTGAAGATCGACCTGCACACCCACTCCATCGCCTCTGACGGCACCCAGACCCCCGCGGACGTGGCACGCTCCGCCCGCGAGGCGGGTCTCAACGTCTTCGCGCTCACGGACCACGACACGACGGCGGGCTGGCAGGAGGCCGGCGACGCCGCGGTGCAGCTGGGGGTGGCCTTCGTCCCCGGCATGGAGATCACGTGCACCACGCAGGACGGGATCTCGGTGCACATGCTCAGCTACCTCCACGACCCCGGCTACCAGCCGCTCGTGGAGCGGATCGAGGAGTGCCGCCGCAACCGGCTGACGCGGGCGCGCAGCATGGTGGAGCTGCTCGCGGAGGACTACCCCATCTCGTGGCAGGACGTGCACCACCAGGTGGGTCCGGGTGCCACCGTGGGCCGCCCGCACATCGCGGACGCCCTCGTGGAGCTCGGCGTGGTGCCCACCCGCTCCGCCGCGTTCTCCGGCCTGCTCTCGGGGCGCTCGAAGTACTACGTGCGCCACCAGGCCCTGGACCCGGTGGAGGCCATCAAGCTCGTGCGCGCCGCGGGCGGGGTGCCGGTGTGCGCGCACCCCATGGCACCGCTGCGTGGACGCGTGGCGAGTGCGGCGGACTTCGAGGCCATGATCGACGCCGGGCTCGCGGGCCTGGAGGTCGCCCACCGGGACAACCCGGACGAGTCCCGCGCGATCCTCATGAAGCTCGCCGCGGAGCACGACCTGATCGTCACGGGCTCCAGCGACTACCACGGCGCGGGCAAGCCCAACCGGCTGGGGGAGAACTCCACGTCCGTGCGCTCGCTCACGAGGATCTGCGAGCAGGCCACCTCCGGCGTGGAGGTGCGCTGGCCCTGAGCCAGCCACCGCTCAGGGGGCGCGCAGCACCGGCACGTCCGGGAGGCGGCGGTGCATGACCGCCACGGCCTCCGGGTTGCTGTCCACCAGCACGAACCGGCGGTCCAGGGCGGCGCAGACCGCGCCGGTGGTGCCGGAGCCGGCGAAGAAGTCCAGCACCCAGTCCCCGGGGCGCGACGACGCCGTGACGATGCGACGCAGCACCCCCTCCGGCTTCTGGGTGGGGTAGCCGGTCTTCTCCCGGCCGGTGGGGGAGACGATGGTGTGCCACCACACGTCCGTGGGCAGCTTGCCGCGGGCGGCCTTGGCCGGGCCCACGAGACCGGGGGCCATGTACGGCTCGCGGTCCACGTCCTCGGAGTTGAAGTGGTAGGCGTCCGGGTCCTTGACGTACACCAGGATGGTGTCGTGCTTCGCGGGCCAGCGCTTCAGCGTGCGCGCCCCGAAGTCGTAGGCCCAGACGATCTCGTTGAGGAAGCACTCCCGCCCGAACAGGGCGTCCAGCAGGATCTTCACGTAGTGCACCTCGCGGTAGTCCAGGTGCACGTACAGGGTCCCGTGGCGGGCCAGCACGCGCCGGGCGTGCAGCAGCCGGGGCTCCAGGAAGCCCAGGTAGTCCGCGAAGGAGTCCTCGTAGCGGCGCAGGCTGCCGAGCACCGTCTCGTAGGAGCGGCCCGCGAAGCCCACACGGTCGCCCTCGCCCGCCGCCTTGTGGACGGAGCGGGTGGTGCGCCGCACCTGGTCCCGGCCCGTGTTGAACGGGGGATCCAGGTAGACCAGCGAGAAGCTCTCGTCCGGCAGCGACTCCAGGACCGTGAGGTTCTCACCGGCCACCACGGCACTGGCGCCCTCCGGGTCGAACGCGAAGGGCGCCCGCGCCGTCATCCGCCTCAGTCCTGGGCGGCGGGGGAGTTCTGCTCGCCCTGGGCGGGCCGGTTCTGACCCGAGGGGCGGCGACGCCGACGACGCCGCTTCGCCCCGTTGCCCGAGTTCTCCACGGACTTCTCGCGGGGGGCCTGGGTGGAGTCCTCGCGGGAGCCCTCACCGCCGGTCCTCTCGCCGGCGGAGCCGTCCCGCGAGCGCTCGCCCGAACGGCCGGAGCCTTCCGAGCGACCGCGGCCCGAGCCCCCGGAGTCGCCACGGCCGGAGCCGCCGCCGGAACTGCCCGAGCGACGTCGTGACCCGGAGCCGTCGCGCGAGCCGCCGGAGGAGCGCTTGTCGCCGCGCGCGGGGCGGGCGTCGCCCAGGTCCTCGAGCTCCTCGCCCGCGAGACCCTCGAGCGTGCGCTGGGAGCGGGGCAGCTTGCCCTTGGCCGTGCGCGGGATGTTGAGGTCCGTGTAGAGGTGCTCGGAGGACGAGTAGGTCTCCACGGGCTCGGGGATGCCGAGCTCCAGGGCCTTGTCGATCAGCCGCCAGCGGGGGACGTCGTCCCAGTCCACGAACGTGATGGCCGTGCCCTTGTTGCCCGCGCGCCCGGTGCGGCCCGTGCGGTGCAGGTAGGTCTTCTCGTCCTCGGGGCACTGGAAGTTGATCACGTGGGTGACGTCCTCGACGTCGATGCCGCGCGCGGCCACGTCCGTGGCCACCAGCACGTCCACCTTGCCGTTGCGGAAGGCGCGCAGGGCCTGCTCGCGGGCGCCCTGGCCGAGGTCCCCGTGCAGGGGAGCGGCGGCGAAGCCGCGGTGGATCAGCTCGTCCGCGAGCTTCGCGGCGGCGCGCTTGGTGCGCGTGAAGATGATGCTGCGGCCGCGGCCCTCGGCCTGCAGGATGCGCGCCACCACCTCGTCCTTGTCCAGGTGGTGCGCGCGGTAGATGACCTGGCGGATGTCCTTCTTGGTGGTGCCCTCGTCCGGGGCCGCCGCACGGATGTGCATGGGGTGGGTCATGTAGCGGCGCGCCATCGCGACCACGGGCCCCGGCATGGTGGCCGAGAACAGCATGGTCTGGCGCACCTCGGGAACGCTCGCGAGCAGCTTCTCCACGTCCGGGAGGAAGCCGAGGTCCAGCATCTCGTCCGCCTCGTCCAGCACGACCATGCGCACGTGGCTCAGGTCCAGGTAGTGCTGCCGGCTGAGGTCGATCAGGCGCCCGGGGGTGCCCACCACGACCTCCACGCCCTTCTCCAGCTCGGCGATCTGCGACTCGTACGGACGGCCGCCGTAGATGGTGGCCACGCGGGCGTTGCGGGTCTTCGCGGCGATCGCCAGGTCGCTGCCCACCTGCACGGCGAGCTCACGCGTGGGGACCACGATCAGGGCCTGGGGGGCGCCCGGCTTCTTGAGCTGCTCCCACCCGGCGTCGTCGCGGCCCACGGCGCGCTGCAGCGCGGGGATGCCGAAGCCCAGCGTCTTGCCCGTGCCGGTCTTGGCCTGGCCGATGATGTCCTGCCCGGACAGCGCGATCGGCAGCGTCATGGCCTGGATGGGGAACGGGGAGGTGATGCCGTGGGCGGCGAGGGCGTCCACGATGTCCTGGCGGACGCCGAAGTCCGCGAACGTGGTCTCGGCCACGGGCTCGGCGGTCTCGACGGCCTGGGTCCCGGTCTCGTCGAGCTCGGGGGCCTCGTCCTGCGGTGTTGCGGTGATGTCGGTCACGAAAGTCCTTCACGGGTTGGCGCGGGGCGCGAGCCACGGTGCCGCTGCCGGGTCCGTCCTGGTGGACGGGCGGCGCGGGCCGGGGGCCGCCGCGCGGTGAGAGGAAGCCGATCGTGAAACGCACCCCGTCCGGGCGCTCTGCGGAGGGCAGTGGTGCTCTCCGGGCGGGATCCTCGAAAACGGGTGACAAGTGAACGTGACGGTCTCGTGGGACGACCGGTCATCCTGGCAAACAGTCCCAGTGTACCTGCTGCACGCGCGGTGCCCCCGGACGGGAGGTCCGAGGGCACGTGCGGCGGGTCCTGGTGGTGGTTCCCGGCGGCGTCGGACGCCGCGGGGCCGGGGAGCGGATCAGCCGAGGGGCAGCGGCGTGAAGCCCACCTTTCGCTTGGTCTCCTGGCCGGTCTCCACGTAGCCGATGCTCGCGGCGGGGACCACGGTGGTGCTGCCCTTGGTGTCCTGGAGCACGAGCGGCGTGCCGGACTGCAGGGCCTCGCTGACCTTGGCCTGGACCTCCTCCGCGCCGAGCTCCGAGTTCACGACGAGCTCGCGGGCCACGTTCTGGATGCCGATCTTGATTTCCATGGCTTGCCTCCTGCGACGGCGCGCGCTCACCGCGCACCGGTGGGTGTCCTGTGTGCCGGACGCGGTGCCACCACCGGGGCGGCGGGCCGTGTCAGGCGTGGTCGTCGCCGCTCAGTCTAGGAGCACCCTCGGCCCGGTCCTCGTCGAGCATCCTGATTCCGCCCCAGGCTAAACGGAAGACCTGCTCCTGGACCTCCGCCCGGGGGCCGGAGTCCGGGTGGTTGACCCAGAAGACCGCGGAGGACTGCACCATGTGCACGAGACCGCGGGAGAGCAGGGTTGCCTGCAGGGCGGGGATGCCCGCGTTGGGCCCCAGCAGGGCGGCCACGGCCTCCGCGACCCGCTCGTAGAACTCGTCCAGCTGGGCGGCCACCTCCGGGAAGGACATCAGGTCCGCGGAGAACACGAGCTTGTGGGCCACGGGGCTGGTGCACACGAAGCCGAAGTGCGTGTCGATCACGTTGCGCACCCGCTCCTTGTCCGTGTCCGCGGCGGACAGGGAGGCCTCCAGGCGCTCGGAGAGCTCCCGGAGCGTGAACTCCACGAGGGCGAGGAAAAGCTCCCGCTTGCCGGGGAAGTGCTGGTACAGCACGGGCTTGGACACCCCCGCCGCCGTGGCGATCTCGTCCATGGACGTGGCGTGGTAGCCGCCCTCGGAGAAGACCCGCAGTGCGGTGCCGAGCAGCTGCTCCCGCCGCTGGTCCCGGCTCATCCGGCGTGCTCGGGGGTGCTCGGAACGGCTGTGCGCCTCGCCGAGATCGGTCGCGTTCATGGGGTCCTCCTCCGGTCCGGGCGGCACGCCCGTGGTGTCATCATCCCGCGGCACGCGGCCGGGGGGTGTCTGAGGGGGATCGTTCAGCGGGGGGTTCCTGCGCGTCCCCGGCGGTGCGGGGCGAGCCGACCTCCAGGCCGTACAGCGCTTCCAATCCGGTGATGTACTCGTCCGCGCGGCCCTCGGCGGCGAGCTGGCGGGCCCGCACGGTGGGCGTGTGCAGCAGCGAGCGCACCATGCGGCGCATGGCCAGCTCGATCTGCTCCTCCGCCCCCGTGCAGCCGTGGTGGGTGCGGACCTTCTCGAGCTCCGCGTCCAGCACGGACATGGTGTGCTTGCGCAGGGCCACGATCGCCTCGTCCATGCCCCGTGCGCTGCGGGCCGCCTCGAAGCGCTGGGCCGCGTGGTCCACGATCTCCCGCGCGGCGCTCACGGACTCGAAGGTCTCCTCTGGCGCGGCCACGCGCACGGACTCCAGGGTGATCAGCTCCACCTCGGGCAGGTCCGCGACGGCGGGGTCGAAGTCCCGCGCCAGGGCGAGGTCCACCACCGTGCGGGGTCCCTCCGGGAACACGTCCGCGGGCATGGGGGCCGAGCCCCCGGAGCAGCCGATGACGACGTCGGCCCGGCGCAGCGCCGCGGGCAGCTCCACCTCCGTGACGGGGGAGCCGCCACGCTGGTCCGTGAACTGCTGGGCGCGCCCGGAACCGGAGAAGACCTCGATGTCCGCGCAGCCGCGGTCGCGCAGGGCCGCCATGGTGGCGCCGGCGTAGGCCCCGGTGCCGAAGACGAGGGCGCGGCGACGGGGCCACTGCCCGGGGGTGATGTCGTCCGCGAGGTCCAGGGCCACCGAGACGATGGAGCGGCCGCGCTCGCCGAGTGCGGTGCGGGTGCCCACCTCGCGCGCGGTGCGGGCGGCGGCCTCGAAGAGCTGGACGAGGTGGGGGGAGGCGGTGCCGGACTGGCGGGCCTGGTTCAGGGCGCGGCGCACCTGGCCGGTGATCTCGCGCTCGCCGACCACGGCGGACTCCAGCCCGGAGACCACGGTGAAGAGGTGGCGGGGGACGCCCTCGCCCTCGTGGGCGTCCATGGTCTCGAGCACGAACCGCTCGTCCAGGCCGGAGCGCTCCGCGATGCGCAGGGCGAGGTCCTGCTGGGCCCGGTGGACGGCGCGGGGGTCCTCACCGGGGACCTCCCCGTAGAACTCGAGCCGGTTGCACGTGGACAGCGTGACGGCGCCCGTGAGCGCTCCCGTGGAGACGGCGTCCTCGGCCACACCGAGGGCTCCGGTGCTCAACCGGGCGACCGTGTTGAGATCAACGGACCGGTGTGATGCGACAAGACAGAAAAGAACCACAATCCAGCCATCCTAGACGAAGTCGTTGCCCTGCGCCCAGCCTAGCCGCGGCGCCCGGCAGCGCGGGGTTGGAAGGTGCTGCACGACGGACACTTCGTCACCAAAACTCGCGGGTCTCCTTTGGCACAATGGAGGCACTATGGCTTCCCAGATCGAGCGCGACGGCGACCACCGCGACCCCCTCAGCACCGAGACTCCCGCCGCATCCGCGGCACCCGGGGTGGTCGGCACGGACGGGTCGGGGGTGGCGTCGGGACCGGGTGGGCCGGGCCCGGAGGAGGCGGGGGATCACGAGGCGCTCTGGGCGCGCCGTCTCTCCAGGGTGCCGCACGGCCACCCGCTGCACGGCGCAGTCCGCGACTCCGCGCTCGTCCGCACGCTGTGCGCGCTGCCCGCACCGCACACCCCCGTGTGGTTCATGCGCCAGGCGGGCCGCTCGCTGCCCGAGTACCGCGAGGCCCGCCGGGGCACCGGAATGCTCGAGGCCTGTCTGGACCCGGCGCTCGCCGCGGAGATCACGCTGCAGCCGGTGCGCCGCCACGGCGTGGACGCCGCCATCTTCTTCTCCGACATTGTGGTGCCCATGAAGCTAGCGTCCGTGGACGTGGACATCGTGGCCGGGCGCGGGCCCGTGCTGGAGCACCCCGTGCGCACCGCCGCGGACGTCGCGGCCCTGCCCGAGCTGCCGGACGCAGCCCTGGACCCGATCCGCGAGGCCGTGTCCCGCACCGTCGCGGAGCTCGGGGAGACCCCGTTGATCGGCTTCGCCGGAGCACCGTTCACCATTGCGGCCTACGCCGTGGAGGGCGGTCCGTCCCGGGACCACCTGCGGCCCCGCACGATGATGCACGCGGACCCCGCGGCCTGGGACGCCCTCGCGCAGTGGGCGGCCCGCACGTCCGGGGCGTTCCTGCGGGCGCAGGTCGAGGCCGGGGCGAGCGCCGTCCAGCTCTTCGACTCGTGGGCCGGCTCGCTCTCGCTCGCGGACTACGAGCAGCACGTCCAGGCGCACTCCGCACAGGCGCTCGCGGCGGTCGAGGACCTCGGCGTGCCCAGGATCCACTTCGGCACCGGCACGGGGGAGCTGCTGGGCGCCATGCGCGACGCCGGTGCGGACGCCGTGGGCGTGGACTACCGGATCCCGCTGGACGTGGCCTCCCGCAGGCTCGGTGAGCGTACCGTGGTGCAGGGCAACATCGACCCCGCTCTGCTGGGCGCACCGCGGGACGTGCTGCACGAGCACGCCCGGGACGTCCTGCGTCGCGGTCGCAGCGCCCCCGGCCACGTGGTCAACCTGGGCCACGGCGTTCCCCCGGAGACGGACCCGGACGTGCTGAGCGAACTCGTGACCTTCATCCACAAGGAGACCCGGTGACAACTTCCTCCGGTGAGAAACGGCGCACCCCCAGGCGCCCTCGGACCGCACTCGTGGTGGGTGGCGGGGTGGCCGGTCTCACGGCCGCGCGCGACCTCGCCGCGGCGGGGCTGCGGGTGACCCTGGTGGAGGCCTCGGACCACTTCGGTGGTGCCGTGGGCGCGCACGAGGTCGCGGGACTCGTGCTGGACTCCGGGGC
>NZ_RBMB01000031.1:0-234 GCF_003989485.1 Kocuria sp. HSID17590
TAAAAAAAAAAAAAAAAAAAAAAAAAAAAAAAAAAAAAAAAAAAAAAAAAAAAAAACAAAAAAAAACGTTCAGGAGAGATGGAGGTATAGTCGTGGAAGAGTCGTGTTGTGTCGGCTGACACAATCTTATCAAGTAACATGTACGATGCGTGTACAATCTGTGAGTCTACACGACGTTGAGTACATGCAGGAGACTGTCACTGGATGTGTATATGGCACAAGACTGCAGTGACA